>CALYRP010000024.1 GCA_945483255.1 uncultured Pseudomonadota bacterium | reverse complement strand
ATCAGATGCGATGGCTTTAGTTGAAGAAGATGGATATGATGTAAATGGTTTTGCAGCAAAAATTGGCATAAAAAATTCTTTAAGAAAATTAAGAGATGGAAATGGAAATCAATTATTTGCTGATGGAGTAAATGGAAAAGAATTTTTTTTGTGTTATAATCGACACCGTTATAGAAAACATAACAAAAGGAAACATTATGAAAATTAAACCATTTGCGGGTGTTCGCCCACCAAAAGAACTGGCAACCCAGGTTGCTTCGCGTCCATATGATGTTCTGAATTCAATCGAAGCAAAAGATGAAGCCGGTGAAAAATCACTTTTACATATTATTAAACCAGAAATCGATTTTGAACCTATTGCTGATGAACACGAACAAAAAACTTATGACAAGGCTGTGGAAAATTTCAAGAAATGGCAAGATAACGGGTGGCTGGTCGCGGATGACAAAGAAATGTATTATATATATGCACAAACAATGGATGGCCGCACACAATATGGTCTGGTTGCCGCCGCAAATGTGGATGATTATATGACTGGTAAAATCAAGAAACACGAATTAACACGCAAAGAAAAAGAAGATGACCGTATGATTCATGTTCGTATTCAAAATGCGAATTTGGAACCTGTGTTTTTTGCATACCCAGATGTTGATGAAATGAATAAACTGGTTTCAGATTGGATTGCAAAACATGAACCTGAATATGATTTTGTCGCCCCAGACGGATTCGGTCATACATTCTGGAAAATTGATGACGATAATGTTAATGCACATATTACTGAAATATTCGCAAATGTTCCGGCATTCTATGTCGCCGATGGACATCACAGAACAGCCGCTGCGGCACGTGTCGGTTTGGAAAAGAAAGAACAAAATCCAAATCATACTGGCAACGAAGAATATAATTATTTCTTGGCTGTGATATTCCCAGAATCTCAATTACACGTGATTGATTATAACCGCGTTGTCAAAGATTTAAATGGATTAAGTGAATCTGAATTCTTGGCAAAATTGAAAGAATCTTTTGATGTTGTTGAAATGGGTTCCGAAATATACCACCCAAATAAATTACATAATTTTGCAATGTACCTGGGTGGAAAATGGTATTCATTAACAGCGAAAGCTGGCACATATAACGACAACGATCCTATCGGCGTTTTGGACGTGACAGTTTTGTCTAATTTGGTATTTGATAAAATATTAAACCTGGGTGATTTGCGCACATCAAAACGAATTGATTTTGTTGGTGGAATTCGTGGTCTTGGTGAATTACAAAAACGCGTAGACAGTGGTGAAATGGTGGCTGCATTTGCCCTTTTCCCTGTTACAATGCGTCAAATCATAGATATAGCAGATACAGGTAATATCATGCCACCAAAGACAACTTGGTTTGAACCAAAATTGCGCAGTGGTTTGGTAATTCATAAATTATCATAAAAAAACAACCGCCCAAACGGGCGGTTTTTTTAATTTATTTTTTATTAAAATGGAATATCGTCAGCGATGTCTTCGATATTAACTTCTTCGCGTGGTGTGGACACTGCAGATACAGATTCAGATGAACCATCAACAGATTTTGCACCAGACAAAATTACCATTTGACCAGAATATGGATTCAAAACGACTTCGGTTGTGAAAGTATCAACACCTTGTTGATTTTGCCATTTGCGTGTACGAAGTGCGCCTTCCAAATATAATTTTGTTCCCTTTTGCAACATGCGTTCTGCAACATCAACAAGGGACGGATTAAATATTACAACACGATGCCATTCTGTTTGTTCTTTTTGTTCACCGGTTTGTCTGTCGCGCCATCTGTCCGATGTTGCCAATGAAAAAGACACAACCTTTTGTCCAGATTGCATAGTGCGAACCTGAGGTTCTTGACCGATATTACCAACCAATATAACTTTGTTTATACTTCCTGCCATGATTTACTTCCTTTGTTAGTCTATGATTAAATGATTGCGAAATTTTTTTATAAATACAAGAAAAAAACACGGTGCATAAAAATATGCACCGCAAAATTATTCTTCGTCTGATTCGTCAGAATCTATATCTTCGTCATCTTCGACGGCATTTAAATCTATTTCTTTTGGGATACCCAAAATATCTTCAATTTTATCAGATGCAGCATCCAAATCCATTTTATGTAAAACCGCAAATTCTTGCGCCATACGTTCCAGGGCGCGCAAATATAATTGACGGGCCGAAAATGTCATTGTGTCCGCGGCACTTCTGCGTTGCAAATCACGAACAACTTCTGCCAATTTCATTGGATCGCCAGAATTGATATTTTCTTCGTATTGTGCCGCACGTCTTGCCCAAATCATACGTTTAGCCCCGGCTTTGCCTTTGGCTGATTGAATTGCTTCATCCATTTTCTTTACAGAACTTAATGGACGCAATCCAGAAATTTCCGCCCTTTCCATCGGGACACGCAAAGTCATATGATTTCTTTCAAAATCAATCACCAGCATTTTTATTTTTTGATCACCGATTGTTTGTTCTTCGACACGTAATAATTTACCCACACCCTGGGTTGGATAAACGACGTATTGTCCAGATTTAAATTCTAATTTTTTTGTTGGCATTTTTACACACCTTTGCGTTTGCCATTCCCTCTGACAAAGGTATTATAACACAAAAATGTCAAAAAACAATGTTTTGTCCGAAAAAATTATTGTCCCAGTCCCGCTGGTGAAAAACGCCCGATATTGTTAAACATTTCTTCCAAAGCGTTCAATTCGATTGCTGCTGGGATTTGGGTTTCGCCATCCGCCATTTTGACATCTTTTAAATCATCGTCATGTAAAACCTTGGTTTTCAAAACACGACCGTTCTTTACCCACGCCAAAAGCACCGTTTTATTGCTGTATGTTACCGAAAAGGGTCCACGCATGTTTTCATCCGCACTGTAATAAACCCAAACTTCATCACCATAAATTGTGCGTGTTTGCGGATCACCAATTTCATCTTGTAATTGAGCAGTTGTCTTTATTTGTGCGACATGAGTTTCCAAATCGTCTGGAAAAACATAGCCACGATGTTTGGTTTGAAATGCACATGCACTTACAGCCAGCATTAAAACAATTAATATTTTTTTCATATTATTATCCTTCGCCATTGTCTTTGTTCTTTTTAACTGTGAAATTCGCAATATGTTGCTTTAATTCCGTTTTATAAAGATTGTTTGCTTTGGCTGCATCAACCAATTTATCAAAATTCGGATTAACCGAACGCGCCAATGCAAATCTGGTTTCTGATTTCATAAATTCTTCCAATGGGAACGGATTGTCCACATGTGAATCAAGCGTTAATGGATTTTGTCCGTTTTCAATATTTGACGGATTAAATCTGTAAAGCGGCCATGCGCCCGTGTTCACCAAATTAATTTGATGTTCAACACCATTTTGCAGTGCAAACCCATGCGCAATACATGGCGCATATGCCAATATGATTGATGGACCATTGAAAGCTTCTGCTTCGCGGAATGCCCTTGCCGCTTGGGCCTGGTTTGCACCGATTGCAATTTGTGCAACATATGCACCCGACATCATCGCAATTAATCCCAAATCTTTTTTCGCGTGTTCTTTGCCACCAATTGCAAATTTCATTGACGCACCAAATGGTGTAGATTTAGATTGTTGCCCACCTGTGTTCGAATAACCTTCGGTGTCTAATACCAATATATTTACATTTTCACCGCTGTGTAAAATATGATCGACACCGCCATATCCAATATCATATGCCCAACCGTCGCCCCCGACAATCCATACAGATTTATCAACGATGGCATCCAATAAACCTTCGGCATATCTTGCGCGTTGGCTGTTAATATTTGATAATTGAACACGCAAATTATTTTCCAATTCGCGTTGATTTTCCGTACCTGTTGTTGACATTAATTGGTCAACATTTTCAAATCCCAATTCAAATAATACAGAACGCAATGCAGACTTTCTTTGATTCAATGCGATACGCATGCCAAGACCATATTCCGCATTATCTTCGAACAATGAATTAGACCATGCTGGTCCGCGCCCGTTTTTATCACTGCACCATGGTGTTGTTGGTAAATTTCCCCCATAAATTGACGAACATCCGGTTGCATTTGCAACAACCATTTTGTCCCCAAACAAATGTGCCATTAAACGAACATACGGTGTTTCACCACATCCAGCGCACGCACCTGGGAATTCAAAATAATGTGGCAACAATTCGACATGTTTTGGAATATTTAAATTCAATTTATTTTTATCAACATCTGGAATATTCAATGCCGCATCAAATATTTTCTGATTCTTTATACCATCAACCATTGGCACCAAAGACAATGCCGACACAGGACAATTTTTCATACACAATCCGCATCCTGTACAATCAGATGGTGATATATTCAAAGTATAAAACAAACCAGCGCCTAATTCTGGTGTTTTCATCGAGACAACTGTTATACCATTGCTGCGTGCGGCTTCCATTTCATTTTGTCCCATAACCTTTATACGAATCGCACCATGCGGACAAAGCATTGAACATTTTCCACATTGAATACATTTATCCAAATCGCATACTGCAACACGCGATGCAATCGCACGTTTTTCGTATTTTGATGTACCAACAGGATATTGTCCACCACCAAATTCACCATCAATTTTAAAACGCGACACAGGAATATCATCACCACGCCCAGCAGCCATTTCACCAAGTGTCCCCGCGATTTCAGTTGGTGCATCATTTGTCATTGCCGGTATAAAATCAGGTGCCAATTCAGAAATACTGGACGGCAAATTATATTTTTTCAAATAAGATTCTGCCCGATCAACCGCATTCCAGTTTGCAGTTACAACATCCATACCTTTCTTTTTATATGTTTTTTCAATCGCTATTTTCGCAGCATCTTTTGCCGTTTCTGGATTAATAACCTTGGTTAAATTGAAGAAATTTAACATAATAAATGTATTGATACGATTCCCCAGGCCCAATTCATTAGCCGCCGCATTTGCATCCAAAAAACAAACATTCGCACGCATACGAATTAAGTGTTCTTGAGCGGTGCGTGGCAGATTCATAAATGCTTCATCTGGTTGCATTGATGTGTTTATCATAACCGTGCCCCCCGCACGAAGTGCCGAAAACACATCAAATCTTTGTGCAATCATAAAATTAGAAACACATATAAAATCGGCACTGTCCACCAAATATTCACTTTTAATTGGATTCGGCGAAAAACGAATATGTGATTGGGTTATACCACCCGATTTTTTTGAATCATACACCGCATAAGATTGTGGATATAATTCAGAATTTTCCCCAACTATTTTCACAATATTTTTAACCGCACCAACGGTTCCATCACTGCCAATGCCGTATAAAATTGCGGTTTGAACATCTTTATTTTCAATCGTAAATGTTTTATCAGTATTTAATGATAAATGTGTTAAATCATCTTCAATTCCAACAGTGAAATTATGATGTAAAATACCCTGCATCATGTATTCAACGATTGCCTTGACATCGCGTGGTTTAAATTCTTTGGATCCCAAACCATAGCGACCACCAAATACTTTTATTTTCGAATCGACAATACTGCGCACATTTTGATAAAGCGGTTCACCTATTGAACCAGCTTCCTTGGTTCTATCTAATACCGCAATTTGTTCAACCGATTGTGGCAAAGCATTCAAAAATGCATTCACTGGGAACGGATTAAACAAATGAACACGAATCATACCAATACCGCGCGGCAAATAATCCAAAGTTTCTTCGATTGTTTCTGTGCTGGACCCCATTGATACAATTACATATTTTGCGTTTGCATCCCCAACATAATCAACAACACCGTATTTGCGGCCTGTCAATTTTGCGAATTTATCCATTTCATTTTGAACAATTTCAGGCAGCGCATCATAAAGCGGGTTCGCCGCTTCGCGTCCCTGGAAATAAACATCTGGATTTTGTGCGGTTCCGCGAATCGTTGGATGGTCTGGGGACATACCGCGTCTGCGATTTTGTGCAACCAAATCATCAGGCAACATTTCACGCAACACATCATCATCTATGCGTGTCAGACTAGATTCTTCGTGACTGGTACGGAACCCGTCAAAAAAATGTAAAAAAGGAACACGACTTTTCAAAGTCGCCGCATGTGCAATAGCCGCCAAATCATGGGCAGCCTGGACATTATGCGATGACAATAACGCAAAGCCTGTATTACGTACCGCCATAACATCACCATGATCCCCAAATATAGACAATGCATGTGTCGCCAAAGCGCGCGCAGCAACATGCATAACAAACGGGGTTTGTTCGCCCGCGATTTTATACATATTTGGAATCATCAAAAGCAATCCTTGGGATGCAGTAAACGTGGTTGCCAACGCACCCATTTGCAACGCACCATGCAATGCGCCCGCAGCACCTGCTTCGGATTGCATTTCTATTATTTCAGGAACCACGCCCCAAATATTTTTTTTATGTTGGAACGCCCATTCGTCTGATAATTCACCCATAGTACTGCTTGGGGTGATAGGATAAATCGCCGCACAATCGACACATCTGTATGCGACATCAGCCGCCGCCCAATTTCCATCAACAATTAATTTAGACATTTTTAATCCCGTTCCTTTGCATAAATAAATATTCGTAAAAAAATATTACTGTTTTTAAAAAATTAAGGCAAGTTGATTATTATACAAAATCAAAAATATTGACAATATTTACCTTTATTGTTTAATATTAATTTGACAACAAATATTTTTTGTTGACCCAGATTCTGTTCATGTTGGATTTAACACAACATTTTAATTTTTTTACAAAACAAATGGGTATTTTTACCCATTTTTTGTATTACAATACTTGACAAATAAATATTTTTGTATTATACATACGATATACAAACAAAAAAGGAATCCGTATGGCCAAAGATTTAGAAAACACCATGATTAACAATAATTTGTATATCGTGACCACTATTAACAGCGAAACAACAATGGACGCATTGATAAAATTAACCCAATGGGTAGATGCTTTGCCGATACGCAAAAACAATACAATCGTTAAACCAAAAAAAATCACAGATGACACCGTCTATGTTATTGGCGCAAAAATCTTTTCACCATACGAAGCCATTCCATCAAACAGAACCGTATTAAATGTATATATAAATTGCAATGGTGGGACAAACATGATGACAGATTCTATTTTGACACTGTTTAACATTGCATCATCAAAAGGCACCATCATAAAAACATATAATTTGAATAATGCCAGCAGCAACGCTTCACGAATCGCGGTATCTGGGACCAAAGGATATAGATATATGGCACAAAACGCATATAATTTTATTCATTATGGCAATATCAGCGTAGACGTAAATCGCGCATCGGATTTGGAATACCTGCAAAAACGGCCACAACGACATCTTGATCTGGCAAAACAAACATACAAGGACAACACAAAATTAACCGACGAAGAAATTAATATGTTTCTTTCCATAGAAAATTCTGGCATGTTAAGCGCCCAAGAATGCCTTGAAAAAGGTTTATGCGATTGGATTATAACCAATGACGGACGTTTTATTAACGAAATCAAAGATATACAAACACGCCAAAGGGGATAATTATGAAAAATGATATATTTGCTGTATTAAGCAATGCACATTTTGAAACCGCAAAACAACAAACAAAACAACAAATATTATCAAAACATGATTTGATTGTTGATTATTATGATGTTTATATCTTAACATCTGTTGAAAAACAAAACGGTATGAAAATCAGACATTTCATCGATAAAATCAGCAATTCCGCAAAAAGTTTATCGGAACCTGGTCTGCCGATATCTGGTCAAAACAAATATGTTCCAACAATAAATTTATATATCAGATGCGATGACAAAATATTGTCTGAAAAATCAAATAAAATATTGTCCGTATTGTATAACGATGTTTTGACCAAAGGTATAAAAATTAAATTATTTGCATTAAATGGCAGTAATGATAAATTCGCCGTTGCGGTAAACAATATGATTAATAATTATCAAATACAACAAATCAAACAAGAATTTTTAAACAACCAATACACAAAATAAAAAACGGGGCAATCGCCCCGTTTTTTTATTTCTTTGAATTTGTACCAGATTCTTTTTTATCTTCCTTTTCGTCAGATTTTTCATCTTCGGTTTTTTCAAGATTCTTTTTGCCAACCTTGGAAAGAGCGCGCACCATATCCATTGCACGTTGTAATTGATAATCACGCGCATCTTTTTCTTCGTCAGATAAACTTAAATAATCTTCTTCGTCATCATCGTCAGATTTTTCAGATTTCTTAGAATCTTTTTTCTTTGATTTATTATTTTTATTTGATGCATCATTTTTAAGCGAATTATTAAATGTTGCTTCTGTGAACAAAGCTTCTTTCTTTTCAATTGTTTCAATTTTACTCTGTAAAACTTCGATATCTGGGGTGATACCTTCGTTTTGAATTGAACGACCACTTGGTGTATAATAACGCGCAATTGTTATATGAATTGCAGAACCATCACCCAATGGTTTTTGTTGTTGAACAGAACCTTTGCCAAAACTTTGGGATCCCATAACGATTGCACGACCGTTATCTTGTAATGCGCCAGCAACAATTTCAGATGCAGATGCAGAACCATGATTTATCAAAACAACCACAGGTTTACCATTTATCATATCACCTGATTTAGCAAACATACGTTCAATATCTGATTTTTCTTTGCCACGCGTGGAAACAATTTCACCACCATCCAAAAACGCATCCGACACATCAATCGCAGCAGTCAGATATCCCCCTGGATTATTACGCAAATCAAGGACATAACCAGCAACTTTTTTCTTTTCCAAATCTTTGATTGCATCTTTTAATTCTTTGGTTGTTGTCGCGCCAAAATCAGAAATACGCAAATAACCAATCTTTGGTAATTTTTCATCATCCATCGCCGCCGCATCTGATTTTTCACTGAATTTGACTGATTTTACTTTGATAATCGCGCGTTTAAGTGTCATAACTTTTGGTTCATCACCATCATGCACGATTGTTAATTTCACAGACGTGCCTGGTTTTCCCTTCATTTTTTTCACAGCCTGATTCAGATTCATATCAAAAACTTGTTCGCCATCAATATGGGTTATATAATCGCCCGTCTCTATTCCAGCCTTGGCCGCGGGGGTATCATCAATTGGGGAAATAACACGAATTGCGCCTTTGTCGCTGGTTATTTGAATACCAAGTCCGCCAAATTCGCCGTGTGATTTATCGTTAAATTCTTTGAAATCGTCCGCAGACAAATAAGAGGAATGCGGATCCAGCGCAGCCAACATACCATTCATTGCGCCTTCCAACATTTTGCGTTCGTCGGCTTCTTCAACAAATTTATCGCGCGCTGTTTCAAAAACCAAAGCCAATTTTTTTAATTCATCATAAATTTGTTCATCAGTTAAATGAACGACAGGTTCTTCTTTCTTTTGATTTTTTGGTGCCGCATCACAAACAAACGGCATTAACAAAGCGATAAATAATAATATCTTTTTCATTATACTAACCCTTCCTTTATAGCAGTCAGCATAATAAAATTTTAGATATTGTGCAACACGATTTTTTATTTGGTTAACTGTTTTTCAATGTTTTGTATTTTGGCGATTAATTCACGCATAAACATTATCTTTTCAATATTGTTACGCTTTGATTTTTTTGTTTTTGCATTAACGCGCAAATCATCGCCAGCCTTTGTGAAACGTTTTAATAATACAGTTATTGTTCTGTATCGCATAATATTTTGCAATTCAGGATTACGCGGCCCATAAATACGATATTTTTCTGTATTATGTAATTTATAATATTCTTCATACATAATCCTTCCTTCTATTTAAGTCCAAAATAACC
>CALYRP010000023.1 GCA_945483255.1 uncultured Pseudomonadota bacterium | reverse complement strand
TCTTGCACCGCGTTTTGTTAAAAATTTATTTGCAGCGATTAAATCTGTTTCAAAATCACAAAAAGCGGCACTTTCCCAATCTATAACAGCCGTTATTTCACCGGTATTTTCATCTATCAGAAAATTACCACCAATATCGTTATGTGCCCAACCATACATAAAACCAGGCTTTGTATTTTTTGATGGTTTAAGATGTTCGATTGATGTCGGGTCGCTTTCACCGATTTCAAATAAAAATCTGCCAAGTTGTTGTGCGATTTTATCTTCGTATTTTTCAAGTGTTTCTTGAGATACCTTCCCAACAGGTGTTCCGTTTATAAATTCATATTTTAAAACATCGATAATTGTGCCGTTTACAGACATTTTTACGATTTGCATTTTTGGTAATTTGATTGGCGAGATTTCACGAAAAGCATCTGTAAACATTTTTTCTGTTTTTGGTGAATTATAACGTGCCGGAGACAATGGAAATTTATACGCGACAGATTTATCTAAAACAATAATAATTTTTTTCATGCCGCCATGTCCTTGGTATATATTAACATGTGCGTTCGGCAAGTTTGCATCATTCTTTGCAAAAATTATATATGGTTTTATATCGAAAGTCATCAACATGCGTGCACGATGACGTAATTCTTTGTTTGGAATAAACATACAAAACAAGTTTACAAATGGTTTAAACATGATTTATTGGTTCCTTTTCTTTCTAAATTCGTCCAAAGATACAACGCGCTTATCGTCTGGTACGGTTCCTGGTTTTTCTTCCAATGGTAATTCGATGTTATCGGTTGTTTGTTCTGCCGCTTTTTGACGCGGACGGAAAGATAACATGAATTCAGTTGATGGGTCTTTGAATTCAACCAGCGCAGAAAACGGGACGCGTATAAAAAATGGACGACCATCAAACGTTAATTGGACACCAAATTCTTTGTCAGATACATTAAGGTTGTTATAAGAATATTGTAAAACAATTGTCATTGTATCAGGATATCTTATACGCAGGAAATCTGGCAATACAACGCCCGGGGCGCGTGTTTTAAAAGTTATAAAAAATCCGGCATCATCGCCCAAACCGTTATATTGTGCATATATAAGCGCTTCTTTAACTACTGATTTTAATGCGTTGTCTAATAATTGTTGATAATCTATCTTATGCATCTTGTATCTCCGATTTAACTATATTACTTACGGTGCCATCAACGCAAGTAACAAATATCGCATTCGGTATTTCACGGAATATATTTGCATCCAATCCTGTGGCCCAAACCTGGGCATTGGATGCGTTAAGGTCGCTGAATAATTTTTTGCGTGCATTATCATCCAAATGTGCGGCGGCTTCGTCCAATAAAATCAACGGTTCGTTTCCTGTTTTTAAATGAATTAATTTTGCATGTGCCAATATCAAATCGATTAATATAGATTTTTGTTGCCCGGTTGATGTTATTTGTGCTGGCAACCCCAATTTTTTATTGAATACCCCGAAATCAGATTTGTGTACACCGTCAATTATCATCTTGTCACCAGTTAATTCACGATTGTTTTGTAAATATTCAAAATATTTATTTTCGGCAAATGTTGCACTGTTTTCCAAGACCAGTTTTTCAACCATTCCCATTACAGATACCGCACCGGTTTCGAAAAAATAATTTATTTCTGACGCATATCTTATACGCATTTCCGCAATAGATATAGATGTTGATGCGATTTGTTTGTCAATTGCGTCAATCCATGTATTGTTTGCACCATTTTTTATGGCACCACCACGTTCTGAAAGCAATTTGTTAAGTCGTGCGATGCGCCCCATGTGTGATGGTTCAAAAGATGCGGCCAATCTGTCAAAGAAAGCGCGTCTGTCCGCGGTAGATTCCACGAATATTCTATCTTCTTTTGGGGTCAACCAAACGATTCGTAATTTTTTTGCCAGTTCACTTAAAGGTGTATTTTCATTGTCGATTTTTGCGTGTCTGTTTGTTTCGTCTTGGTTCAAAAAAACACTGATATCTGTTTCGTCATCAGTTGTTGCAAAAACAGAAAAAGTTCCGTCACCATTGAAACGCGCCAATGCTGTGATTTCTGCACCGCGAAGTCCTTTTTCACCACCAAGTAAAGATACGGCTTCTAATACAGCGGTTTTTCCAGCACCGTTCAAACCAGTTATAATAATATTTTTTGCGCCATCAATTTTAATTCGTGAACACGCGTGATTTCTGAAATTAGTAAGAGTAATTTGATTTATCATTTTTAAAGTGGAGGCCAGGGTCGGAATCGAACCGGCATCCAAGGATTTGCAGTCCTCTGCATAACCACTCTGCCACCTGGCCTTTCGCGTATGCTTATATTAAGCAAAAAATAATCATATTTCAACATAAAAATAACGCCTTTGGAAAGTGAATTTGTTCCGATATATTTTGCCGTTTAAAACAGGTATCTTGTTTGTATTATGAGATATCTGTGGGGGCTTTTATTATTTTTTCCGTTTTGTGCATATTCTTATGATGATTGCGCAACCATGCGTCATATTCCAACAGACGAAATGTCTTTGATTGAAGTTGTGAATATGGCGCTTTGTCGGAATCCGAGCACCGCCGCGGCATATGCCGCATTACAATCACAAAGATATATTAAAAATGCGGCGCATTCGTATTATTCGCCAACCGTGTCCGGACATGTAGGGACAAATCGTTCACATACAGAACACGATGATTGGGATTATACAGTATCGCTTTCCGCATCTTATTTGATTTTTGATTTTGGAAAGCGTGAATCTGATTTTGCACAAAGTTTGGCTACATTTCGTGCAGCAGGCTTTGATTACGATGAAACAATTCAAAATTTTATATATTCTGTTATTGGGGCATATTATGAATTATTAAATTCTGATGCGGCGGTTGTTGCGGCTAAATCTGCATTAACTGTGGCGCAGACCGCAAAAGATACCGCAGATAAAAAATATAAATCTGGTGCTGTTGCGCGTGCAGATGTATACAAGGCCGACACAACACTAGCGTCATCTGAATTAGCCTTGGAACGCGCAAAAAACAATCGCGAAATTGCCAAAGGAACACTTTTAAATATTTTATCTTTTCCGGCATATCAAGATATAAAAATCAAGGATATGCCCGCATCATTTGGAAGTGATGCAGAAAGCAAAGATATAGATAAATTAATGGAAATTGCAAAGAAAAAAAGACCAGATTTATTAAAGGCGCATTCCCAGACAAATGCGGCGTGGCATCGCCGCAACAGTGCGTTTCTTAAAAATTTGCCATCGGTTTCAATAAATGTAGGTGTTGATATAAAAGATACAAGTGTGGGTGGAATGTTCAACGATATCACAATGAAAACACATGGAACATTTGGGGTTTCTGTGTCAATGCCGGTATTTACTGGTTTTTCAAATTTTTATAATGCGCGTTCTGCAAATGCAGATTGGGAAAATATGAAAAGCACAGAACAAAATGTTGCCGATAATGCAATGTTGGATGTGTTCAGTGCATATCAAAATTACAAGACTGCACAAACTGTTCTTAGACAAACGGAAATATTATTAAAATCTGCAATAGAAAGCGAACGTGTTACATCTGGTATGTACAAGGTTGGGCGCAGCACCATGCTAGATTGGCAAACCGCACAATCTGAATTAGCAGATGCACGCAATCAACACAACAGCGCTAAATACGATTTATTTGTAAAACGCGCAGCGGTTGCGCTGGCGATTGGTGATATAAAAAACGGTTTAAAGGAAAATAAATAATGGAAAACGGAGTTATTGAAAAACCGTCTTTTTTGAAAAGATTATGGAATTGGATTTGGCGCAATAAATGGTGGATTGGGATTTTAGTCATAATTTTGGTTTTGTTTTGTTGGTGGCTGTGCCCTGGCAAATCAAAGAAAAAAGAATATATAACAATTGATATAACGCGTGGTGATATAACGCAATCTGTAACGGCAACCGGGGAAATACAACCTGTGAACACTATCAATGTAGGATCCCAGGTTTCAGGTACAATTGAAAATATTTTTGTAGACTATAATTCGCATGTTAAAAAAGGTGATATTTTATTAACCATAGAACCATCTGTTTTACAATCAACGGTTGATGAATCATTGGCAACACTGGATTCAATGAAATCAGAATTAAAATACGCACAAAGCGAATATAATCGAAATAAATCTTTATATAAAGATGGTTTTATATCGCGTGCAGAAATGGAAAAATCACAAACCCAATATGAACAGGCACAACAGGCCGTAAACAAGGCACAATATGCATATGAACGCGCTGTAACAAATTTGGGATATGCGACAATTACATCGCCAGTTGACGGAACGGTTATTTCAAGAAAAGTAGACAAAGGCCAAACGGTTGCGGCATCTTTCCAAACGCCGGATCTTTTTGAAATTGCCGAAGATTTATCAAAAATGCAAATTGAAACCGCTGTGTCTGAGGCGGATATTGGTATGATAAAAGATGGGCAACCGGTTACATTTACGGTTGATGCATATCCGAATATGGTATTCAAAGGAAATGTTCAACAAATAAGGTTATCCCCTACAACAGTTTCAAATGTTGTTGTTTATACTGTTGTGATTGATGTTGATAATTCTGATTTGAAATTAATGCCGGGAATGACTGCGTTTGTAACAGCAGTTGTTGCAAATACAAAGGATGCATGGAAAACAAAAAATTCTGGTCTTTTAATCCGTTCTTTTAAAAACATAATTGATAATGTATCGGAAGATATTACGCCCAGAACACATCTGGCGGTAAAACGAGACAAAGATATCGTTTTTATTCCGTATAAACGCGGTATCACAACACCAACAGAAACACAAATTATATCTGATGAATTAAAGGCGGGGGATAAAATCATTGTCGGTTTTACTGGTCAAACAACATCTAATAAAAACGAAATGCGCAGGCCACGAATGTAACCATGAAAAATGAACAAGATATTATTGTTTTAAAAAATGTTAATAAATCTTTTCCGCTGGCAATCGGTGGGACGCAACAGGTTTTATTTGATATTAATTTTACAATAAAAAGCGGTGAATTTGTTGCAATTATGGGGCCAAGTGGTTCCGGAAAATCTACATGTATGAATATCATAGGCGCGCTAGATAATGCAACCGATGGTGTGTACGAATTATATGGCAAAGATATCACAACTTTAACACCAGATGATTTGGCGACGATTCGTAATGAATATATCGGGTTTGTTTTTCAGAATTTCAATTTGCTTTCCAAACGAACGATAGTCGATAATGTTATGTTACCTTTGATGTATCGCGGAATGTCTGTTAATGACAGATTATTACGCGCACGCGAAATGTTAAAATTAGTTGGTCTTGAAAATTTTGAAACATATTTTCCAACACAATTATCGGGCGGTATGAAACAACGGGTGGCAATTGCGCGTGCGTTGGCTGGAAATCCAAAATTGATTTTGGCTGATGAACCGACAGGTTCTTTGGATTCAAAAATGGGGAATGAAATTTTAAAGTTTTTTGAAAAATTAAATCACGATTTTGGAATAACAATAATAATGATTACCCACGAATTTGAAATTGCCCAGTATGCGCGTCGCATAATTCATATTTTTGATGGACGGGTTACATATGATGGAAATGTTCCAAAAAGCGAAACAACTTTATTGGATTCAGAAAAACGGCATAAAAATGACAATCGGTGATATTTTAAAAGAATCTTGGATATCAATAAGCGGGAATAAATTAAGCTCGTTTCTGACTGTATTGGGTATTATTATCGGTGTTATGGCGGTAGTTATAATGGTTGCTGTTGGTGAAACAGTTCAAAAATCAATCACAGACCAATTTTCATCACTTGGCACAAACACTATTGTTATTCGTGCAGGCGCGGCGCGCACAGGTGGTGTTCGTATGGGAAATCGACAGACATTAACAATCACTGATGGCGACCAAATAAAAAGATTAAGTGATGTTGTATATGTTGCGCCTGCGCAAATGGGGTCGTCCCAGGTTATATATGGAAATAAAAATTGGTCAACAATGATTTTGGGAACATCACCTGATTATGCCGCAATTCAAGATATTGATGTTGAATATGGGACTTTCTTTGATGAAAATGCAATTAAAAATGCATCAACTTATGCAGTTATTGGCCCAGATACAGCGGCAGAATTGGGAATGTCAGAAAACCCAGTTGGTGAAATAATCAGAATTCAAAATATGCCATTTGTTGTAATTGGGGTTATGCGTGCGCGTGGTGATTCTGCATTTGGTTCCCAAGACGATATGATTATAATTCCAGTTACAACACTTAAAAAAAGATTGATGGGTTCTAAATTTCCAGACGCGGTTACAATGATAGCGCTTAAAATATATCCAGATTCTGATAATAATGTTGTAATTGAACAAATAACATCGCTGCTTCGTCAACGCCACAGATTAAAAGAAACAGATGAAGATGATTTTCAAATAACAGATATGAAACAAATTATGGAAACTATGGACACAGTAACTGGTTATTTAACATTATTATTAATTGCAATTGCCGCGGTATCTTTATTGGTTGGTTCAATTGGTATTATGAATATGATGTTGGTGTCTGTTGCAGAACGCACACGTGAAATCGGTGTGCGCAAAGCTATTGGTGCGCGTGAACGCGTTATCATAATTCAATTTTTATCTGAATCAGTAATGATATCTTTTATTGGTTCGATGATTGGGTTAATCTTGGGTGTTGGTTTATCCCAAGGTGTTGGGCGATTTATATTACATTATAACGTTCCGTTTTCGATTTGGCCGGTAATTTTGTCGGTAGCAGTCGCAGTTGTTGTTGGTTTGGCATCTGGGGTTATGCCTGCAATCAAAGCCGCCAAATTAAATCCAATCGACAGTTTAAGATATGAATAAAAAAACAACCGGCATTTGCCGGTGTTTTTTATAATTTTTTAAAAAATTATTTACGCAGACCTAATTTCTTAATCAAATCTTCGTATTCAGCAACATTATGATTTTTGATGTATGCCAATAATTTTTTACGGCGGTTAACCATCAACAATAAACCACGTTTAGAATGTTCATCTTTGTGGTTGTTTTTCATATGTTCTGTTAAATTGCGAATGCGTTCTGTCAAAATTGCAACCTGGGCCGCAGCAGAACCACCGTTATCGTGATCGCTGTTTTTATATGCAGCAACCAATTCGCTTTTCTTTTCTTTTGTTACGGACATTGTATTTCCTTTTTTGTTAAAGTGTTCGTTTCGGTTTTAATGTTCCAGATTCTATGCGCCCTATTCCAATAAATGTTTTATTTGAATAAACGCGGTATAATCCGTCATTTTCACCAGTTTTGATAAATCCGCCGTTTTTATAAAAAACAGTGTCTTTATCGTTCAGATTGATTACCGGAATGTCCCCCAGTGCACAATCTGGTTGCATCAAATATTCATCAATGCGTCCATTATTATTAACCAGATTTTCCAGAAAATCAAGTGTGTGCGCATTTTTTATATCAAAACCGTTTGTGTATGTTCGGCGAATATAAGTTGTTGTTGCCAAAGCGCCACATAATTTTGCAATATCCCGAACAATCGCACGAACATATGTCCCGCGTGAACAAACAACGCGAAAATTGTATTCGTCATCTGTCTTTCCAATGTATTCCAATTCGTGTATTGTGATTTTGCGTGGTGCCATTTCAATTGTTTCGCCACTTCGCGCTAAATCATAGGCACGTTTACCGTTTACATGAATTGCCGAATATATTGGCGGAATTTGTGTGTTTGATTTTTTAATGTTTTCACAAGCTGTGCGAATTTCATTGTCATTTGGGATGATGTCAGATTTATTTGTTTTGTGTCCCAATATATCCAAAGTATCTGTTTCAATACCAAATCGAAGTCCAAACAAATATTCTTTTTTGTTTGGTGTTTTTTCTTCGATAAAAGGAATCATTTTTGTTGCATTTCCAATAATAATCGGTAAAACCCCGGTTGCCATTTCATCAAGCGTTCCAATGTGTCCGAATTTTTTTTCACCAAACATGCGCGCAACGCGAACACCGATGCGACGGCTGAAAAGTCCAGATTGTTTATCAATTATTACAATTCCGTCCATTGTTTATCCAAATAATGATAGTTGTGATTTTGTTTTTTCTTCGTTAACAACAGGTTTAACAGATGCTTTTTGTGTTTGCGCTGTTGGTGCGTTTGGCATGTCGTTTTCAAGGCCCGCCAATACTGATTCTGCGCGTTCAACAATTCTTGGCGGCATGCCCGCCATTTTTGCAACCGCAATTCCATATGATCGATTTGCAACACCGCTTATAATTTTATGCAAAAATACAATATCGTTATTGTGTTCGCGAACATCAATTGTAAGGCATGAAACATTACTTAAATTTTCATCAACCACCAATTTTGTTAATTCATGATAATGCGTGGCAAATAATGTACGCGCCCCCAATTCGTTAAGGTATTCTAGTACCGCTGTTGCGATTGCCATACCATCAAATGTTGATGTGCCGCGCCCTATTTCATCAAATATGATAAACGATTTTTCTGTGGCGCGATTTAAAATATTAGAAGTTTCAACCATTTCAACCATAAATGTAGATTGTCCGGCCGCCAAATTATCTGATGCCCCAACACGTGAAAATAATTGATCAAAAATTCCAATCTTGGCAGATGATGCCGGCACAAAAGATCCCATGTGTGCCAACACAACCAATATCGCGTTTTGACGCAAATATGTTGATTTACCAGCCATGTTTGGCCCTGTTAATAATGCAATTGGATGTTCGTTCAAATTACAATCGTTTTTAACAAATGCATCACCATTTTTGCGTAATACATATTCTATAACTGGATGACGGGCACCAATAATTTCAAATTCTTTATTTGGTGTAATTGTTGGGCGAACCCACGAATAAATGTCTGCAACATTGGCAAGTGATAACCAAACATCAATATCAGCCACTAAATCTGCAGTATTCATCAAATCGTTTGATATGGCGCGAATCTTTTCAATAAATTTATTTATGATATCGTTTTCAATTGCGGATGCTTTTTCAGATGCACTGCGGATATCATTGTCCAAATCAATTAATGCCGGTGTTGTAAAACGCATATTGCCCGCCATTGTTTGACGGTGTATAAAACCAGATTCTGGCGCCATTAATGTATCAGCGCGAGATGACGGAACCTCTATAAAATAACCAAGAATGTTATTATATTTTATCTTTAATGTATTTATAGCAGTTTGGTTTATATATTGTTCTTGTAATCTTGCGATTGTTTCCATTGCGCCATTTGAAAGTTCGCGCATTTTATCAAGTGATGGGTTAAAACCATTTTTAATAACATTACCGTCACGGAAAAATGTAGGTAATTCATCGCTTAACGCCAATATTAATTCATTCGCCAAATCATCATGTGTGTTTATGAGGGCGAATTTATCAGCCAATATTGTATCCAATTTTTTACCAACATTTTTTACAACATCTAATATTGATAAAAATTCAGAAACATTTTTTAAATCACGTGGCGTTCCGCGTCCTGATAATAAACGCGATAATGCACGATTAACGTCAGGTGTTCGTGATAATACAGATTCTATTTCTGCCATTAATGAATGATTTGTTAATAAATGACCAATATGTTCCTGGCGTTGCAAAATAGTATCAATATCCCCAGGCAAAGTTCGCAAATAAGAACGCAATTTTCGTGCGCCTGATGCCGTTTTTGTTTGGTCCAGTACATCCAGTAAACATGCACCACCATCATTAATCGGTGCGTCTATTTCCAGGCTTTTCCATGTGGATGAATCAATTAATAATTGTCGGCCAGATTTAAAAGAATAAGGTGCGCGAAATGATATGTTTGCACCCCTTTGTGTGTTGAATAAATATCCGGCCAATAATCTGATTGCAGAAACATCGGAAACATTTTCTGATTTTATATTGCC
>CALYRP010000022.1 GCA_945483255.1 uncultured Pseudomonadota bacterium | reverse complement strand
TATACATCCAGCGATACAGTCACGCTTTGCACCCCAACCCGCACTGGATATACATTTGACGGTTGGATGGATAATAACACAGATGAAATATATAACGGTGGCGAAACAGTATCAAATAAAAATCTTGATTTGGTTGCATTTTGGACAATCAATACTTATACAATTAATTATGATATGGATGGTGGAACGGGATGTGAAAACACAACTTATACATCCAGCGATACAGTCACGCTTTGCACCCCAACCCGCACTGGATATACATTTGACGGTTGGATGGATAATAACACAGATGAAATATATAACGGTGGCGAAACAGTATCAAATAAAAATCTTGATTTGGTTGCATTTTGGACAATTAATAATTATACAATTACATATAAAGATGGTTCGACAACTATGTCTGGTCTGACACCAACATCATATAATATTGAAACGCCAACATTTAATCTGCCAACCCCAACCCGCACTGGATATGAATTTGATGGCTGGTATGATAACGCCGAATTCAATGGCGATGTCGTAACAGAAATCGCATCTGGTTCAACAGGAAATAAAGAATATTGGGCAAAATGGACACAGGTAAAATTCTCGTTAACAACAACCCAAATGGCCGCGAATGATACGTTTAAATGGTCTATGTCTGCGGCTGGAACATTCTATGTCGATTGTGGTGATGGTGGTGTTTTATCTGGAACTGGTGTTTCTGGCAATACAATCACGCGTTCAAATACAACAATGGCGCAATATACATGTAAATATCCAAATGTGGGAACACATAGAATACGTATGAGTGGAACAGTAACGGGATATAATGTAACCAGCGGCAGTTCCGCTTCCTATGCGGCGATTGGATTTTCAACATCAAATGATTCAAATAACACACCGACCAAAATTGCGGGTATATCCGGTTCATTGGGTGCAATATTTGGAACAATTGGCAATGGCGATACATTGGCAACACAACCACGTTTTTCACACACATTCAATGGCTGCAGCGGACTTACCGGTTCAATCCCAAAAAAACTTTTTGTCGGGATTTCGGGCGCACCGGCAACATTTATGTTTGAAGGCACATTCTCTGGCTGCAGCGGACTGACCGGTGCAATCCCCGCCAACCTTTTTGCCGGGGTTTCGGGTAAACCGGCAGAGTCTATGTTTTACAACACTTTCTATAACTGCAGCGGACTTTCCGGTTCAATCCCAGAAAACCTTTTTGCCGGGATTTCGGGTAAACCGGCAGCAAGTATGTTTCGAAACACATTCAATGGATGCAGCGGACTGACCGGTGCAATCCCATCCAACCTTTTTGCCGGGATTAAGGGTGCACCGGCAACGTATATGTTTAACAGCACATTCTCTGGCTGCAGAGGCCTTACCGGTGCAATCCCATCCAACCTTTTTGCTGGGATATCAGGCAAACCGGCAGCAAGTATGTTTCGAAACACATTATATAACTGCAGCGGACTGACCGGTGCAATCCCCGCCAACCTTTTTGCCGGGATTAAGGGCGCACCAGCAACGTATATGTTTGCCAGCACATTCTCTGGCTGCAGCGGACTGACCGGTTCAATCCCAGAAAAACTTTTTGCTGGGATATCAGGCAAACCGGCAGCAAGTATGTTTCGAACCACATTTTATAACTGCAGCAGACTGACCGGTGCAATCCCAGAAAACCTTTTTGCCGGGATATCGGGCGCACCGGCAACGTATATGTTTAACAGCACATTCAATGGCTGCAGAGGTCTTACCGGTGCAATCCCAGAAAACCTTTTTGCCGGGATATCAGGCGCACCGGCAACGTATATGTTTTCCAACACATTCTATAACTGCAGCGGACTGACCGGTGCAATCCCAGAAAGCCTTTTTGCCGGGGTATCGGGCGCACCAGCAAACAATATGTTTGCCAGCACATTCTATGGCTGCAGTAAATTGACAGGATTTACAGATGGCACAAATACCGTAAATTATGTTCCGGGGAATTTCCTTGGCACCATTAAGGCGGCAACCGCATCAAATCAAGTATACCAGATGTTCCAAAACACCGGTTTGGCGTCAACATGTCCGTCTGGCACAACGAACACCACGCGTTCACAATTCAGTAATGCTGGCAAACCATGGTGTGGTGCATCATATACGATTACGTATAACCTGAACAACGGGGCATTTCCGGTTGATGTTGTCGTGCCAACATCATATATAACCGAAATGACACCAAAGGCTTTACCAGCCCCGGTTCGTGATGGTTATAATTTTGTTGGTTGGTCCAATAATACGAAATTTACTGGCGAAACAATTACGGAAATACCCGCGGGTTCTACCGGCAATAAAGAGTTCTGGGCAATATGGTTTAACGCAAGTTGTCCGGCGGATTATTTCATGCCATCGGACCACCCAGAAATGTGTTTTCCACATGTGTTGCATATTGGTGATAATACGGTCTATCTGAAATCTGAAAAACAGACCACGCCATCGCTGAACATTAGTATAGGCAACGATGTATTCTATGCCAATATGACGACAACCCCAACACCGACGAACAGCGCAACAGAACATAATCTGAAAATGATATATAACAATACTGTGTATTATGTATGCGATGACACAACATGTTCACAACAATAGCCACCTCGGTAAAAAAGACGGTGCTAATCAGAGAATATTTTTTATTGCATAAATTCTAAAACCTTATTCTCTGATTGCCTTCCTGTAGGGGGATAAAAAATAAGTTTCTTGCGGTTTTTACTTGATTTTTCGAAAAAAACAGTATATTATGAGTCCCGCTGAGCAACCAGAACTGATTAAACAACGGTGTCTTTTGGTCCCGTTTGCGATAAGGATTCTGTGAAAAGTTCGGCACAAGAAAAACCAAAAACTAAAAGGAAAAAATTATGGCAAGAGCTGGTGCAAAACGCAGCACACGTAAATTAAAAATTGGCCGTTCTTTGGGCGTTAACCTTTGGGGCCAGGCTAAATCTCCATTTAACAAACGCAAATATAAACCAGGACAACATGGACCAACATCACGTGGTTCTTCATCTTCTGATTACGCAAAACAGATGCGCGCAAAACAGACTTTGAAAGGTTATTATGGTAATATTGGCGAAAAGAAATTCCATAAATATTATGCCGAAGCTGAAAATATGAAAGGCGACGCACCAGAAAACTTGATTGGTTTGTTGGAACGTCGTTTGGATGCAGTTGTATACCGTTCAAAATTGGCACCAACAGTTTTCGCATCACGTCAATTGGTCAGCCACGGTCATATCTATGTTAACGGCAAACGCGTAAAAATCGCTTCTTATCGCGTAAACCCAGGTGATGTTATCACAGTCAGCGAAAAAGCAAAACAAATGCCATTGGTCGTTTTGGCCCTTGAAGATGGCAGCCGCAATTTCCCAGACTATATCACAGTGGACAGCGCGAATTTCACAGCGACATTCACACGCGTTCCTGCATTTGAAGATGTTCCTTATCCTGTTCAAATGCAACCAGAATTGGTCGTTGAATTCTATTCTCGTTAATGGAATTGATTCTTTTACAAAACCCCACTTTTGTGGGGTTTTTTGTTTTGATTTTTTAATATATCAGTGCTATAATTCATTTGATACAAAGGTTATAATTATGGATGATAAAATTGTTTTAACCGGGATTAAACCAACTGGGACACCCCATATGGGAAACTATATTGGGGCGTTAAAGCCATTGATAAAAATGTCGCAATCGCATAAAACTTTTATGTTTATTGCAGATTTACACGCATTGAATGCTGTCCATAATGCCAAAGAAATCAAACAACACACATATGAAATTGCCGCGTTAATGATTGCGATGGGATTAAATCTGGAAAATACAATTTTGTTTCGTCAATCTGATATTGATGAAATATATAAATTATCTAACTTTTTAATGAATGTCACACCAAAGGGTTTAATGAACCGTGCACATTCTTATAAGGCATGCGTTGAAAAGAATACGGAAATGGGCGCAGATGTGGATACAGGGGTTAATATGGGACTTTACACATACCCTATTTTGATGGCGGCTGATATTTTGCTTTATAATTCTGACATTGTACCAGTTGGCAAAGATCAAAAGCAACACGTTGAATTTGCACGTGATATTGCTGGATATTTTAACAACACATATGGCGAAACATTTAAATTACCAGAACCTGTGATTGGTGAAGATGCTGGATTGATACCTGGGCTTGATGGACGCAAGATGAGCAAATCTTATGACAACACCATTCCTTTGTTTGCGCCAAGCAATGAATTAAAAAAGAAAATTATGCGCATCATCACTGATTCTAAAACACCCGAAGAATCAAAAGACCCAGATACATCAACTATATTCCAATTATATAAACATTTCGCAAACGAATCTGAAATTGCAGAATTACGCAAAATGTTCGTTGATGGGGGCATGGGATACGGAACGGCAAAAACAATATTATTTGAAAAGATAGATTCTGTGTTGGCTGCGCCACGTGCCGAATACGAAAGATTGATGGCTAATACATCTGAAATTGATGCAATATTGGCAGATGGTGCGCAAAAAGCAAGATTTGTCGCATCAAAGACAATCGCAAAAGTTAAAAAGAAAATGTTGGGTTAAACAAAAGGAGAAGAAGAAATGAAAAAGACATTGATGTTAACTGCCGGAATTATCGGTGCAACTGCAATCGTTGATTTGGTTTTTGGTATATTTGATAAACCAACAGAAATTCGTAAAATTAATGTTAGTGGTGAATGTTTGACATCTGTTCCAAAAGACAGAACAGCAATCACTTTACGTGTAACAACTTTGGATAAAAATGCGGCTGTTTCAATGAAAAAAGCAACTGAAAAAATTGCCGCCATTACTGAATATTTGAAAACAATTGATGTAAAGATGCAAACTACTGAATTCAATTCATACGAAAAAAGCGAATGGAATCATGAATTGCAGAAATCTGAAAATCTGGGAATTGAAACACGTATTGCTGTCGAAGTTTCGGCAAATAACCCTGAAATTATCGAAGGTGTGTTAAATAAATTTGCCGGTGAAAGTGATGTTTACACTGAAAACCTGCGCATGTTCACGTCAAGCGAAGCACTGAAACCAGCGCTTGATAAATGTTTATCTGTCGCACTGGACGATGCACGCGCACGCGCGAATGCTTTGGTTGTTGGTGACAAATTAAAGGCCGGAAAATTATTGTCTGTGTCTTATGATAATATTTCTTATGGTGAAAGACCAACTGCAAATTACAGATTAATGGATATGTCTGCCAAGGCAACTGGTGCAACATTCGATACCGGCGGCAGCATTGTCGGCAAAGATACAGAAATCACAGTTAATGTATCGGCCACATTTGAAATAAAATGAATGATGTAATTGGCGAATTTAATGATTATTTGTTGAATACGAAAAATTATTCAACAAATACCGCCACGGCATATGAATCTGATATTCGCGATTTTACAAACTTTTTTGCGCGATTTAATGACGGCAATGTTGAATTAAGCGATATTGCAAAATGTGATACTTTTTCATTTCGTGCATGGATGGCTGATCGCGCAAAACGCGAATTAACACATAAATCAACGGCACGCGCATTGTCTTCGTTGCGAACATTTTATAAATGGTTGGCACGATATAAAAACATACAAAACGATGCAATTGGGTTAATATCTTCGCCAAAGGTTGAACGCAAATTATCAAAAGCAATTGAAACAACAGATGTGTCTGATATGCACGATGCAATTCGTGCGATTGATAACAATGAACCATGGATTGCGGCACGCGATTGGGCATTGGTTGTATTGATATTCGGATGCGGTCTGCGCATAAGTGAAGCGTTGTCATTAAAAAATATTGATGTCGCAAATGCACCAAATTCATTGCGCATTATTGGCAAAGGAAACAAGGAACGAATTGTTCCAGTATTGCCTGCGGTAAATGTTGCAATTGAAAAATATATGAAAATTAATCCGTTTGGCACGCGGGGTGACGATTCCCTTTTCCGCAGCGTTCGGGGGCTTCCTATGTCACCACGCATGGCAGAAAAAGTCGTAGAAAACCTGCGCCATTATTTACAATTACCTGATTATGTAACACCGCATGCATTGCGCCATACATTTGCGACCGCCCTGTTGGCTGGTGGTGCAGATTTAAGAAGTCTGCAAGAATTATTGGGGCATTCGTCGCTTTCCACCACACAATTATATACCAAGGTTAATATGGCTGAAATTATGGATGCATATAAACACGCACATCCATTGGCACAAAGCAATGATTAAAAAACCACCCAATTGGGTGGTTTAAAAAAATAATTTTATTTATTTTTTTTTCCAGAATGCGAATCCACGTTTTTCTTTCTTTTGTTCGTGGGCTTTGCGTTCTTCGCGTGCGCGACGACGTTCAGCGCGACGTTCTTGAAATCTTTAGGCAGATTCTTCGTCCCTTTGTATTAATTTCAAAGTTGTAACAGATAATTTTCCGTTTCTGACTTCTTCTTCAAATTCGACGATATCGTTTTCATTTAAAAAGCGAATATCTGCGGCCTTTAATGCAGACGAGTGAACAAATACATCATCTGTGTTTCCATCTTCATTTGGTGTGTCTGGGGCAATAAAGCCGAAGCATTTCTTGCCGTTATACCATTTTACCTTTCCTTGACGCATAATGTGGTCCTTTGTTATGCAGTTAATGGTTGTTGTATGTTTATCAACAACCTATGTATATTTTACATTAATATAGAAATAAAACGCAAGTAAAAACAAAGGGGATAAAATCTTATCCCCCTTTGCCCTATTTTTTATAATATCTTTGTAATTCTTTCATTATGAAATTAAAGAATTTACCCGCCATCGTATCGGTTGGCACCGACCAATCTGCATATGAATAAGGCATCGCAGACACCAATATAAATTTTGCCATCCAACGAAAGATTCTTATTTCTTGGTCCTTGGTCAAACGAGTCGGCGCATTTTGCACATAAAACACTTCATTTTCAACGGCATTATCAACCTTTTCCAAGATAATGTCTGTGATTTTCTGTGGATAATATATTGTTTGTATTTTTGGAAAACCGTCAAATAACATGTCTTGGTCTTTGACGCTGTATAAAATATTCCACCCAATACGATCAAACAAATCTTCGACGCAATCACAAATTATCGAATTATATTTTTTGATGCCTTCCAAATGCAAGGTTTCTGTTTTGTTTTCAATTTGCGCCACAGATTTCATTTTTTTAGTTTCAGCACGTCTTGATTGTTCATACGCACTATGTGTTTGATGTTCAAATTCAAAGAACGTTCGAACATTACAAATAATTTCCATTGGAATTATTTTATCTTTATCCCCGATATTCAAAATCAATTTAGCATCACGATATCCACGCGGATTCGTTATATCAAAGAATTTATCACGAACAGCAATAATTTTATCTGGCCACATGTTACAAATGCGTTCAATAAATGTGCGTGCCTGGGGCACCAGGTCAAACAAACATTTAATACGCCAAACATCTTCCAATCGTGCATACGGGGTACGAACTTTATCCAATGCACGAACCAATTCTGCGGAAATCTTTTCGTGCCCAGAACCAATTATTCTTAAAACATTCGTTGACGCATCTGTGATAAATGTTTTCGCAAAGGCTTCGTGTATCTTATCCGATATTGCCTTGGCAGATGCGACGCGTTCTGTGCGTGCAATTACATCATATGCGGTTTGTGCAACTTCGTTCACGTAATCGTTATAATATTTACCTGTGATTTTATCAATTGCACGCGAAACACTTTTTTGCGCACCAACAATAACCGTAACAATCGAAGAAACAGCCAAATCGATTTGATGACCATGTGTTGAAACAAAAAATTGATTACGCATCGGGTCTTCGTCCAGACGGTGATTAACCAAATATGGTTCCATTGGATTAATATCAGAAATTGTAATTGGGGTATTTACCGCACAATCATTTTCATAATCGTATGCACGCACAGCCGCCTTTGGCGCACCAAAACATTTACCAATATAAAGGAACACTTCGCGGAACCAATCCATTGAATCAGTATAAAGATTTACCAAATATTCGCGTGTTGCATTATCTATGCGGCCTTCGTCATACGCATCTTGGATAATTGCCAAATTCTTTTCATCGTGTAATTTGCTTGCTCTAAAAACATCAATGCCATTATTTGACATGTAAAAACCCTTATTTCATGATTGGAAACAATATAACATCGCGCGCTGTTGGTTGATTAAACACAATCATTGCCAAACGATCAATCCCCATACCAACGCCAGAAATTGGTGGAAAGCCATGTTCCATCGCACGAACAAAATCGTTATCTGGATTAAATGCTTCTTCTTCGCCTCCGGCAATATTTTTTGCCTGTTCTTCAAAAGCCGCCAATTGTTGCATTGGGTTAACTAATTCAGAATAACCTTTGCACAATTCGCCACCGGCAACCAATAATTGATACATATCCAACCGTCTGTCATCTTCATCATTATGTCGCGCAAGCGGAACCATATATGTCGGATAATTATAAAGGAATGTTGGTTGAACAATCTGATTGCGGATTTTGCGTTTATAAACATAATCAACCAATGTCGGAATTGATTTCAAATCATCCAATTCACCAGCTGGAAACATACCGTTGTCGTATAATTGTTTGCGCAATTTATCTACATCATCAAATTCCAGAATATCACATCCAAACAATTCATTCATTTTTGCGGTATAATCTATCATTTCATATTTAGAAAAATCCAGCATTGTGCCTTGGTATTCTATTTGTAATGTACCACGCGCCTTTTGAATCAATTCTTGGACCATTTGCCATGTAAAATCGATATTGCGTTTGTAATCCCAATATGCAGCATACCATTCAATCATTGTAAATTCTTGCAGGTGCATTGCATCCATGCCTTCGTTACGGAAATCTTTGGCGACTTCGTAAACGCGATCAAAACCAGCACCGATTGCCTGCTTTAAGAATAATTCAGGCGAAATACGCAACTGAAAATCTGCATCCAAAGCATTATGATGTGTTGTAAATGGCTTTGCCGCCGCACCAGATGCAATATTTTGCATAATTGGTGTTTCGATTTCCAAGAATCCGTTTCTGTTCATGAATTCGCGCAAGTTATGTGTCATTTTGAAACGTCCCAGTAATGCTTCGCGGGCTTCTGGATTAGAAATAATATCCAAATATCTTTGGCGATAACGTGTTTCTGTGTCGGTTAAACCGTGATATTTTTCAGGAAGTGGACGCAAAGCCTTGGCCAAGATTTCATAATTAGAAACACGAACAGTTAATTCACCAGCCGTTGTATGATAAAGCGTTCCTGTGATACCAATAAAATCACCCATATCAACATTGGTTTTCATAAATTTGTAATTTTCTTCGCCTAATTCTTCGCGGGACATAGAAAATTGAATTTCACCTTCGATATCATAAATACGGCCAAACATTAATTTACCCAACCAACGAAGTGCTGTTATGCGACCTGCCAATTTTACTGGGGTTTCATCTGCTAATTCGCGGGCTTCGCTTATTTTATGAGAACGATCAAATTTATCTTTCCAAACAACCCCATCGCGTTGTTTAATATTTTCAACCTTTTGCATACGCGCGGTTAATTCGTTCGTAGATATATTTGTGTTTTCTGACATTGTTTTGGCCTTTTGTTTATTTATTAAAAAACGGACGCAGAAAGTGCGTCCGTCACAATTGTTTGGATGGTCGCACCTTTAATTAAAAAAACGTTTAATATTTAATTTCATTTGTTTCCCACCCTGAATCTTGGTGCGAGCAAAGTACTTCGCCTGCGGCTCGCCTCGCAACCCTCCGGGTTCTCGCCCCTTTGCTGCGAAACTTGGTACTTTTGCACCGAAACTTTGGTGCGAGCAAAGGGGCTCGAACCCTCGACCTCAACCTTGGCAAGGTTGCGCTC
>CALYRP010000021.1 GCA_945483255.1 uncultured Pseudomonadota bacterium | reverse complement strand
ATTTCACGAATTCGTGCCAAGATTTCATGCAAATCTTCATCACTTACGGTTGGTGTTTGGTTTTTATTTTGTATTTCGTCTGCAAGAACAACACACAATGTTGCCAATAATGCGTTTTCTTGAAGTGGACCTATTTTATCCAAAATCAAACGCGCACGCGCATCAACCATACGTCCCAATTCAATCAAGCGACCTTCTTGGCCGTCTTCGCAGCCCATTGGGTAATTACGGTTAACAATAGGTATCGAAACAACACTCATTTCTTTAACTTTTCCAATATTGACACAGATTTTTCAATCAATTGTTTCGCATTTTCGTTCTTTTCACGCAATGTTTTAACCTGTTTGGTTAAAATCGCAACCTCTAAATCGGTCTGTTTGCCGGCATCATTGGCATCTGCGCGCAAACGCGTTGTCATTAATTCCAACGAATCCAATTCTTGAAAAATTTGTTCTTTGATATTTGCCATATTTGCATATTAAGACATTTTTTATATGCGTTCAACCCTAAAATGTGATATAATATGTGATATTAAATGGGGGGAATTGTTTCATGAAAACCAAAATTATTTATATTTCCGGAAATGAAGTTTTTGATATGAATGATATTCGCGCTGCGTTTGAAGAGGTTCGCACCGCGTTAAACCTGGATAAAACAACCGTATTGTTTGGTGTACCGGTTGACGAAGATGATGCCGGATTGATGGACAATAAAACCGTTGAAAATATTACACCTGTTGTTGAAGAAACAAAAACAATTGAAACAATCACAGAAACCCCTGTCGAAACAGTCATTGATGAAATTATTCCAGAAGAAGATTATGCAAGTGACGAACCGGTTGCAGAAACCATCGAAGAAACAAACGAAGAAATTAAACCTGTTGAAAACCAAAAGAAACGTGGTCGTCCCCGCAAAGAAGCCGTTATGACAGAACCTGTTGAAGAAATTGTTGAAGATACACCGGAAACCATTGAAGATACTGAAAAAGTTATTCCTATTTTATCTGTCTTGGCCGGAAAAGAAACTGCTGAAGAAACATCACAAGAAATTGAAGTTATACCTGAAATTTCTGACACAAAAGACGAAGAAACAATTGAAATTCAGGCAGGCGAAATTTCAAGTGATGATTCAATTGATGAAGATGAAGCAGATCTGGAAAAATTATTGTCTGCAATGACACCGTTGGCCGAAGATATCACAGAATCAAAAGATTCAGTTGAAAACATTGAAGAATCAATTGATGAAAACGAAGATGTTTCTGTTGACGCAACATTGGAACAATTGGCAACAGAATTTGTTGAAAACCAAGATAAAATTAGTGCAGAAAACAAACCTTCATCACGCAGCAAAATTGGCAAATTACGCAACATTTTACCGTTCAAACAATCAAAACACAAAGATCAAAATTTCGGTGATTTATTTAATTGGGGTGGGATTGCCGCAAACGACGAAGATTTTTCTGTGCCAGGATTCTTTACGGCTGCAAAAAAGTAAAAAATGGATGAAACAAGCATTTTAAATTTACTTACTAATTCTGGGCTGAAAGTATTCGGCATTGATTCTGATTTTATTTATTTTCAAGACCCTTCTTGTATCTTCCCAGCATTCGACATTTTTCTTGAATACGCATGGTTATTCATATTAATTATGACGGCAATCATATTATTGGGCTGGGGTGTTCTTTATATAAAAAACGGAATAAAAATAGATACTGTGTTTAATAATGCCAAGGCATTAATTATGGTATTAATGACATTGGCATTGGTAAAACCGGCGGTTAATATTGTTTATGGCGATAATTTATTTGCAAAACAATGCGAAATCAAACAGGTATCACGTGCATCTGTAAATGAATTATTAGAAATCAGAAATAAAAAATTCGGAAAATCAGACGAATACTTGTTATACGAAACATTTGATGTTATTGATTCTGGGCCAACATATTCAGACGAATCTGTTTTGTCAGATTCAGAAATAGAAACCATCAACCAACAATCTTCGTCATCTGGATTTCATGTATCAGATATTGTTGCGATTGAATACGAAAATCAAACAACAATTTACATCAGCAAAAATGGGACAAAAACAAAACGTATTGGTGGAACAGTTGCATGGCGCAATAACAATCCTGGAAACATCAGGAAATCAAAATTTGCACTGGCAAATGGCGCGGTTGGCGCAACAGATAAATGGGCTGTATTCCCAGATGAAGAAACAGGATTGCGTGCAATAACAAAATTATTACGAACACAAAATTATAATAATCTTTCCATCAAAGATGCAATACATCGTTGGGCGCCATTCAGCGATGGTAATAACCCAGAAAATTATTCACGACGCGTATCAAAAATGACAGGACTTAACGCTGATGCAAAAATAAACACTTTAAATGATAATGATTTAATGAAAATTGCACGCGCAATTCAAACTGTCGAAGGATGGGGTGTCGGACAAGAACAAAGAATGTAAAAGGATATACATATGAATAAAATAAAAAATTTAATATGGATTCTATCTGTTGTGGTTTTGTGTGTGTTGGCTTTCACGTTTTATAAACAAACAACAAAAAATAATGTTGTTGAAAATTCTGTACCTGTATTCACAGAAGATTTTCAGAAACAAAACAATTCTTTTTCGGACGGCTTGAACAACCCTGATTCAATAACGACATATCATTTGGATGAATATGATACGGGAATTGCGGAAAAAGCAATTTATTATATTGATATAAATCACGACAAAACACCAGACAGAATAACAAGAACTTTTTTTGAAAACGGTAATGCTCATTCTTTTTATGAATATAAAATAGAATTAAACATAAACGATAGATATGTCGATATAACACCACAAAATTTCAGAACAACCAATGGGAACACATGCGATTTACAACAAATACAATTCGTTTTCAGACCAACATTTCAAATTATTTTAATATATCGGGAATTAGGCGACACATGGTTGCAGCCAACCGTTGCAAAAAAACAAGTTTTCAAAATATCAGATAACGAATTAAAATCTGTGGATACAAAAACATTACGCGCGGTATGTGATGTCAAAGAATTATTTTAAATTCTTGTCCAACAAATGCATATTACGCGCAGAATAAATAACATCACCAGAAACTAATAAATGATCATACAATTTAATTCCTAATTTATCCAAAGCGCTTTCTAATTCTTGGGTAATTAAAATATCTTGGGATGAAAAAGAAGTACATGCACTTGGATGATTATGCAACATAACAATACTGTGCGCATTTAAATCCAGAGCCTTTTTAACAATTTCACGAATATATACCGCAGCCCAATCGATTGTTCCAGTGCTGTGCAAATCATCTTTTATCAATTTATATTGCGAATCTAAATAAAATATATGAAATTCTTCGACTGATTTACCGCCCAGCAAAATTTTACAATAATTTTCTAATTTTTCAAAATTATGAAATATTGGTGCGCCATCAAATACCGATTTGTATTCTAATTCCATCAATTTATGAATCACCTTGAAAAATGTGGCTGTATTTCCTTTGATGCCTTCATTTTCCATCAAAGATTCCACTGGCGCAGATAATAATTGATGAATACTGCCATATTTTTTATAAAGCTGGCGCGACAATGTCCTTACGTCGCGTCTTGGTATTGCATATGTCAAAAGCAATTCAAGAATTTCATATTCTGCCAATTGTCCATCCAAGAACTTTTTACGCAACCGCGCGCGATGTCCAGATTGCAAAGATTGTAATTCTTCTGCTTTAATCATGTGGCATTTTTTCCGTGAATATAATCACACCATCTTCTGTTATACCCAATGTATGTTCCCATTGCGCAGACAAACCACCATCTGCAGTCCGAACCGTCCAACCATCTTTTTCATCGGTTATACATTTGTGCGTTCCTGTATTTATCATCGGTTCGATTGTAAACACAAAGCCTGGCTGCATTATTAATTTATCATATGCCTTGTCATAAAAATGTAAAATATTTGGGTTGTCGTGCATAACTTTGCCAATTCCATGTCCACAATAATCACGAACGATTGAAAAACCATGTGGATGAACAACACTTTCAATTGTCTTCCCAATTTCAGAAAGTGGTACCCCTGGGGCACAAATAGAAATTGCAGCATTCAACGCATCTTGACATACCTGAACCAATTTTCGTGCCTGGTTTGAAACATTGCCAACCATAAACATACGCGACGCATCACCATGGAAACCGTGATATTCAGCAGTTAAATCAACATTTATAATATCGCCATCTTTTAAAATAACATTATCATTTGGAATACCATGACAAACAACATCGTTTATTGAAGTACAAATACTTTTTGGATATCCCATATACCCAAGGTCAGACGAACGCGCACCATTTTCTTTTAAAAATTGTGCAACCAATCTGTCGATTTCACCGGTTGAAACACCCGCAACAATGTGTGGCGAAATAAAATCGAAACAACGCGCAACTAAATCGCCAGATACACGCAATCTTTTAAAATCTTTCGGTGCATATACAGATGATAACATTTTTATTTCCTTCGTTTTAAAGACAATTTGGCCGCACGCACAGATAATTTTAATGAAAAATCACGAATTAAAATTTCTGGCTGCATGCCACTTGTTCTGCACATTTTTTCCAAATCGTTTAATTTCGATAACACATTTACAATTTCGTCTTGTGGCCAAATTTTCATCGCCATATTAAATTTATCAGCGACTTTCCAAAACAGTTTTGGCAATTGTCCATCAACCACTGCAGTCAAAAGACGTGTAAAATGATTATATAACATGCGAATCAACATATTTGCATCGGCACCACCATAAAGCAATCTGTCCAATGCAATCATTGTTTGATTAATATGGCCTGCTGTTAATGAATACATGTAATCGTCCGCGCTGGTTGCAGATGTATCTGGCAAACATTTTTCAACATCTTCCAAATCAACAACATGTTTATCAGAAACATAGATTGCAATTTTCTGTAAAAAACTGCGTGTGATACCACGATCGCCACCCATATGAGACAACATATAAGACATTGCATCTGGCGTTACCTGACGAATACCGGATGCCGCAGATAATTCCTTGTGAATCAACGCTTCCAATGTTTTAGTATCATCAGAATAGCATGCGATGGCGGCAATATTTGCACCATCTTCAAAAAGTTTACGAAGCGATGCCGGTCTTAAATCCCCTGCTGTCACAATAACAGTTGCGCACAAAGATGCAGAAGTTACCAAATCAGATATTATTTTTGTATCACTGTCACCTGCACCTGATATAATCACAGCCTTGCGTCCACCAAACATAGACGGGCTGCAACTTTCTGCGAATATAGCATCTTGTTTTTCACGCAATTCATTTGCATCAACTGCCAATAAATTGTCTTTTTCGATTTCAAGTTTTTCAATAGCCTTGTCACACAATTCATCAACCAGACCCGCATCAGGCCCATATATCAACACCGCATTGATATTTGAAATTCCAGAATTAAAATCAGATTCTTTCCATTTCATTATTTATATTCTTGTTTTTGAATTTCAGTTATAACGCGCATACTGATTTTTTCAGACAATTGATGTATAGAATTCATAACCGCGTTATTATACGATGCGTTTGATGCAACCAAATAACGCACAAAAGTATAACTTTCTGCGGCAGATTCAGAACCTTTTGCGATTACCTTGTCGCCCTGTTTCAAGGTATATGATGCATTTAATTTTACTTCCTGCCACACCGCATCACCCGCACGTTCAAAAGCTTTATATTGCGTTCTTGGTTCTGATAAATTCACCACTAATGCATATTTTGCATTTTGTTCGTGCATCCCACCAAAATTAGAATTCAATGAATTACGCAATTCGATACCGTTAATTCCACTGATTGGCGCAACATAAACATCTGTACTGTCGCCAGAAAACACTGGTTTAAAGCTGCATGCGGTTAATAATGAAAGTAAAAGTATTTTTTTCATGTCTTTTTCCTGTTGAACTTTACATTAATATTAGCTACACTTTTCATAAATCGCAAGGGGGAATCTTGAATATTTTTTTAATTCTTTTGTCCGTAATAATTATGGCGGGGTATTATGTTATATCTTCACCGTCCCAGCGAATAATTGAACACGAAACAGAATATGCAATAAAACGGGCAGATTTGCGTTCAATTGCAGAATGTGTTGTGTCTGCTCAAAATGCTGCAATGTATGGCGAAGAATTCACAGATATTTGCATCGAAAAATACGGCATTGTCAGCCAGTATATATGTATGAACGATAAATATAATATCGTTTCATGCGATTCGGGCGCTGCGAAAGCCCCAGAATTCAATTTTATTATCACAACATCTTCCCCGCTGCCAGATACAGAATACAATAATATGCTGGAAACATTGGAAAAACATTATCCTGATGCGGGAACATTTGGTGTTTTTGTTAACCCTGATTTAATGGCAGCGGGCGCGGTATCGCGTCGCACAATTCCAAACAAAATAATTGATGCGGCAAAATTGGAAGCGGGTCAATTAATGTATCTTATGCAATACACAATTCCAGACGAAACAATTGATTATCCGTTGGTTGATGATTCAAACATTCTTTGTCCTGCAGGAACCATAAAAACTTTTCGTTTTGGTCGTTGGCAATGCATCGAATACAATTACAAGGTATCATGCACAGGCGACACCATATGGGTTCCAGATTTAATGGAATGTGTTGCTGATGAAAACCGCAAACCATTGTGTTCTAATAATCAAACGGCTGTTTTAATTGATGACATATGGGAATGCGTCGACCCATTTTCTGATCAAACATGCGATGCAGGAATGATTGCGCGCCTTAATTACAGCACATTAACATGGGAATGTGTCACAGATCCGAACGCGACAAAAAATGTAAAAAAATGCGACAATATTGCATTAACAACACCAAATCGTGGTGGCGTAGGTGCAACATTACGTGTTCGTTCCATATCTTGCACAGATTGCGAAACACCGGTTGTTGATAACGAAACATGCGAAACATATTGTATCGCAGATGCGAATAAATTAAACGATCCAAAATGTTATGATGGCGACATATCAGAATGCACAGGACCAAACCGCGCAATATATTTTGGATTTTCACCGAAATCACGTATTGACGGGATTGCGGCATTGGAAAACGCAACTGTTATCTTAGACAGAAACCACAGCCAAAACAGAATGTTTAATTGTATGGATTGTGGCGACGGTGAAATAGACCGTGAAAATTCAATATCCCCATATACCGCGATTTGTAAATAAAAAAGACGGCAAAACGCCGTCTGTCAAAGTGTTTATATTATATCAAAAATCGTCTAAAAAAGTAATTTCAAAACACAATCTGTGCAATTTGCGAATTGATTTTATTCGTGAATTGTTGTCATTCGGGAAAGAGATTAAAAAGTATTTAACAAAGGAATAATGTTTATAACAGGCACTTCGTATGGATGTATTTCTTTTATTGCAGATAGAGTTGTTTCCAGCTTATCTGATAATATCATAACTTCCACTTTGATTTCCGGTGCTTTACATATTTGATTCAATTCACCAATATAAGGTTTTGCGTTATCTATTGGTCGCCAAACACCAATTACATCACTATAAGATAAACAAGAATCATAATTACCAATATGTCCTGCATCTACACGCTGTAAAGCAACTTGCAATTGTTTCAAATGCGATTTTGGTATAAATATTTCAAGCTTACAAAACGACATGTTATCCTCCATATCAAATCATTATATCATAAAAGTTCGTAAATGTGTAAACCGGTGGTGTTTTTGATTTTTGGCAGGGCATACTGTGCAATTCACGAGTTGATTTTATTCATGAAATTTTGTTGTTTGGGAAAGATGTTAAGGTATTTTTACAAATTTTGTGATATAATTTCTATCATGAAAAGTATTAAACCAGAACTATATTGTGACGAAAAAGGGAACCCAAAAGGATATAGGGTTGGTATATCAAATGGTGTATATGGTACATGCCCATTTTGCGGAAAATCTTATACGGAAGAAGATATCACAAACGGAGATGTGAATTTTGAGCATATATTTTCTAGATTTGCCGTAAAAAAAGCCACCGATGAACCAAAAGTATTTTCCAAAATAGAATCTGAATTTATGGTGGGTGTTCACAAAGATTGTAATGACAGATGTTCCATGGAACTGGAAAGACAAATCAGCAGAATCATTGCCAATGTTAATAAACCACACGTCCATTTAATGCAAGACGATATTGTTGCTTTGTTTAATTATTGTATAAAAACCAGCATTTTTTTGAGATACCTTTTTATGTGGGAAGACAACACAAAACCATTTTGCTATGACACAGAAAAAATCTCTTTACAAAAAAATTCAGAACTTATACAGGGGTTGAATTTTTATAAAGATTTCGCGATAAGAATCAGAAAGGTTGATTCTTCTGCTGGTCTTTATTGGGCATCACGTTATCCATTAGAAGGAAGCGAATATTGTTTTACTTCTGTGCTTGATAATATAGAAATATCTTTTTTCCCTGATAGTTTTTGGTACAAATATGAAAATGTGAACAGATCTATAGTTATAAAAACGGGTAATAATGGTTTTTACTGGTATTATAGTAAAGAGGGCCAGTCTCTATCAATACAAGAAATCGCACGCCATTGTTTTTCTATCACTAATAAAAAAGGTATACCATGGGTATTGGAAAGAGATTTTGAGCAAAAATCATACTGGACACATACTTACAATCATCATATTTCAACTTTATCAGGATTTTATGATGATTTATTTAATTTACCAAAAAATTATTTTGTGCGCCAACTTAAACTATCAAAAATGAGTCAACAAAGATTTGAAGAAAATAAAATTTTAGCCATAAAAGATAGACGGATAGTATTTTATCGGGATGGACAGTTTTATTTTGTTAATGACGATGGTATAATACAAAATGTTTCAGAAATGCCGATGAAAACAGTAATCCCTGCGATTGCTTTCAGGGGCGATCAAAACATTCCGCATTTACCAGATATATCACAAATAAAAATTGTTAAAAATTTTATTATATGGGACAGCAATCTAACTTCTTTACTAGGTGCGCCACAATTTATAGGTGGTTATTTTGATGTACGATATAATAAGTTAAAAACCTTAGAAGGGTCTCCTAAATATGTCGGTGAGAATTTTAATTGCAGCCATAATGAATTGACATCATTGATTGGGGCGCCTAAAAATATAAAAGGGTACTTTTATTGTGCATATAATAAACTAACAACTCTTGTCGGGGCACCTGAAACAGTGGCTTCAAGTTTTGTATGTCGCAACAATAATTTAATATCTCTTGAAGGAGCACCAAGAAAGGTTGTCGGTTTTTTTGACTGCAGTGAAAATAAATTAATATCATTAAAAGGGGCTCCCGAAGTAATTGTTGGCACTTTCACTTTTGATGCTGGTAATTTAGTATCCTTAGATGGCTTACCAAGAGCAAAAAATTACCTTGTCGCTGATTGCGGTATGTTTTTTTACACACCACAAGAACTGCGCAAATGGTTCACAGAATATAAAAACGGACAGATGATTAAAAAATTGCAAGATGGTGCAAAAAAACTTGTTGCGTTGGCGGCCATAGCTCGTAAAAACAAGAATATACCAGATGACCAACACGAAATATAAAAAGGTTAGATTTCTAACCTTTTCTTTTTAAAAGTTCGTAAATGTGCAAAACGGTGTCTGTTTTCAACACCTAACTTACGAACTCGTGCCAGTATTGAAAAACAGCCCTACTCGCCTCCTCGATACGCAATAACAAAAATCTATAAAAACTAGTATTTAAAAACTCCGTTTTTATGATTTTTCTAATTGTGTATTCTCGTATACGCCATGCGCTGCGCTCTGGCGCATCCCGGTTCAAATCCAGGGGTTGAACAAAAATAAAAAAACACCCAAACGGGTGTTTTTGATTTTTGGCAGCCCCACTCGGATTCGAACCGGGATTCTCGCCTTGAAAGGGCGGTGT
>CALYRP010000020.1 GCA_945483255.1 uncultured Pseudomonadota bacterium | reverse complement strand
GGTGTTTTGAAAGAAGTCAAAGTTTACATCGCACACAAAATGAAATTACAGCCTGGTGATAAAATGGCAGGTCGTCACGGAAACAAGGGTATCGTATCCCGCGTTGTTCCAATCGAAGATATGCCACATATGGAAGACGGAACCCCAGTTGATATCGTTTTGAATCCATTGGGTGTGCCATCACGTATGAATATCGGTCAGATATTTGAAACTCACCTTGGTATGGCTGCGCGCGCACTTGGTAAACAAATCGGCGAAGTTTTAGACGAAGTTAAACAAAAACGCGCTGTAACAGACGATTTGCGCAACATTATGGGCAAGATTTATGGCAAATCTGTTGCTGAAAAATTGGAAAAAATGACGGATACAGATGTCCGTGCCGAAGCAGCTTTGTTGCGTAACGGTGTTCCAATGGCAACCCCAACATTTGATGGCGCAACACCAGAAGAAATCAAAGCAATGTTGAAATTGGCTAAATTACCAGAATCTGGACAATTCACATTGTATGATGGTGTAACTGGTGAAAAATTTGCCCGTCCAGTCACAGTCGGCGTAATGTACATGATGAAATTGCATCACTTGGTTGATGAAAAGATTCATGCACGTTCCGTTGGAAACTATTCTTTGGTCACACAACAACCATTGTCCGGAAAGGCACACATGGGTGGTCAGAGACTTGGAGAAATGGAAGTTTGGGCATTGGAAGCACACGGTGCAGCACACCTGTTGCGCGAAATGTTAACTGTCAAATCTGACGATATCGTCGGCAGAAATAAAATGTATGAAGCAATTATTTCTGGAAACAACGATATTCAAACAGGTACCCCAGAAGCATTTAACGTACTTGTGCGTGAATTGCGCGGGCTGGGATTGGCATTAACACCAAAGAAAATTGACTAGTGGCCGGGCCAACGGGCACTTTTGCCCGCCGGCCACAAGGCACTTTTAGTGATAAAAGGAGCAAAAAAACATGACAAATATGTTGCAAAAGATATTTGGACAAATAGAAACCAAGGAACAATTTGATGCTTTGCGTATTTCTATTGCGTCCCCAGAAGAAATTCTGTCTTGGTCGCATGGTGAAGTAAAGAAGCCAGAAACAATCAATTATCATTCCTTGAAACCAGAAGCAGAAGGTTTGTTCTGTCAACAAATCTTTGGACCTGTGAAAGATTACGAATGTGCATGCGGAAAATATAAACGCATTAAATTCCGTGGGGTTGTTTGTGAACGTTGCGGTGTAGAAGTTGGTTCTTCTGCGGTGCGTCGTGAACGCATGGGGCACATTAAATTGGCAATTCCTGTGGCACACACTTGGTTTTTACGCGAAGGTAAAATTGCCACATTATTAAACAATTTGCCACAAAAGAAATTGGAACAAGTTATTTCTTATGATGCATATATTGTGACAGAACCAGGTTTGACCAGTTTGAAACAATATGATGTTATCAGCGAAGATGAATACCAGGCGGCTGTTGAAGAATTTGGCGAAGATTCTTTCCATGTTGGTATTGGTGCCGAAGGCATTCGTTCCATCATTGCAAATTTGGATATGGGCGATGAAAGAACACGTTTGCGCGCTGAATTGGCAGAAACAAAATCAGAAGCAAAACGCAAATCTATCATCAAACAATTAAAATTGGTTGAATCATTCCTTGATTCCAAGACTGAACCAGCATGGATGTTGCCGGATATTATCCCGGTTATCCCACCAGATATGCGACCATTGGTTACATTGGATGCGGGCCATGTTGCAACATCTGATTTGAATGATTTATATCGTCGTGTAATTATCCGTAACAATCGTTTGAAAAGATTTATGGAAATGCATGCACCTGAAATTATCGTTCGTAACGAAAAACGCATGTTGCAAGAAGCGGTCGATTCATTGTTCGATAATGGACATAAAGCTCGTCCAATGGTTTCACAAAACCGTCGTCCTTTGAAATCATTGTCTGATTCGTTGCGTGGTAAACAAGGTCGTTTCCGTATGAATATGTTGGGTAAACGTGTTGATTATTCAGGACGTAGTGTTATTACACCTGGACCAACATTACGTATGCACCAAGTCGGACTTCCAAAAACAATGGCATTGGAATTATTTAAACCATTCGTTTTTGCGAAATTGTTGGCTGGTGATTATGCAAATACTTTGAAAACAGCACGCCGTATGGTCGAAGCTGGCGAAGATATCGTATGGGAAATTTTGGAAAAAGTTATTTATCAACATCCTGTATTGTTGAACCGTGCGCCATCTTTGCACAGGTTGTCATTGATTGCGTTCGAACCAGTTCTTATCGAAGGCAAGGCAATCCGTTTGCACCCATTGGTATGTAAGGGATTCAATGCGGACTTTGACGGTGACCAGATGTCTGTGCACGTTCCAATTTCTTTGGAAGCACAATTGGAAGCACGTACATTGATGTTATCAACAAATAACGTTTTATCACCAGCGAACGGTGAACCAATGACAGTTCCATCACAAGACATGGTTTTGGGTGTTTACTATATATCTTTGATTAACGGTGAACACGATGAAAAGAAATCACCAAGATTTTCTGGCATGGACGAAGTACAATTGGCATTGGAAAACAAAACAATCACATTACATACGCCAATTTATGCACGTGTAAATGGTAAAACATATGCTACAACAGCTGGTCGTATGATTTTGGGTGAATTGTTACCAAAATCTGACGATATGCCATTTGATTTGGTTAACAAAGTTATGCCAGTGAAAGAAATCAAAAAATTATTGGCAACAACATATGAACGTTGTGGCGATAAGGCTATGATTTTGTTGGCTGACGCGTTGAAAGATACCGGTTTCGAACAAGCTGTACGCAGTGGTATTTCAATCGGATTTGATGATATCGTTGTTCCTGCTGAAAAAGAAGCAATGATTGCAAAATCTGAAAAAGCAGCGGCTGAAATCGAAAACCAATATCAAAACGGTTTATTATCCAGTGGTGAACGTCATAATAAATTAATTGACTTGTGGCAACATACAACTGACGAATTGGGTGATAAAGCATATTCATCTTTGGGCAATACATCAGGTGATAATTGGAATTCAATTCACATGATGGCGCTTTCTGGTGCGCGTGGATCCAAAGGTCAGATTCAGCAGTTGGCTGGTATGCGTGGTATGATGCAGAAACCGGACGGTTCAATTATCGAAGTTCCTATTATTTCGAACTTTAAAGAAGGCTTGACCATGTCCGAATACTTTACATCAACCCACGGTGCACGTAAAGGTATGTCGGATACGGCTTTGAAAACCGCATCTGCTGGTTATTTGACACGTCGTTTGGTCGATTTGGCTATTAACACAGTTATTACTGAACACGATTGTGGAACACATGAATTCATTACTGCAAAACCAGTATATCAAGGTTCTACATTAACAGTTGCGCTGGGTGATGTTGTTTTGGGACGTACAGCGGCCCATGATGTTATCCATCCGTTGACCAAAGAAGTCATTGTAAAGGCTGGCGATTTGATTACAAAAGCAGCAGCACGTCAAATCAATGAATCTGGTTTGCCATCTGTTGATGTTCGTAGTGTTTTGACATGTCAAAGTGACGGTTTGTGTGCAAAATGTTATGGTATGGATTTGTCCCGTAATGCATTGGTACACGTTGGTGAACCTGTTGGTTTGATTGCTGGTCAATCTATTGGTGAACCTGGAACCCAGTTGACATTGCGTACCTTCCACATTGGTGGTATTGCCGAAGGTGGTTCTGAATCCCACTTTATCGAAATGCCTGTGGCTGGTAAAATCAAATTGGATAATGTAAACACAATTACAAATTCAAATGGTCGTGTTGTTGTATTATCACGTACTGGTAAAATCGGTGTTGTGGATAATGGCGGCAAAGAATTGTTTACTGTCGCATTGCCATATGCATCTATGTTATTGGTTAACGATGGTGACATGGTTGAAAAAGGCCAAAAAGTTGCCGAATGGGATCCGTATTCCAATACAATCATCGCGGAAAAAGACGGTATCGTATCGTTCAACGATTTGATTGAAAACGTTTCTTATCAAGAAGAAGTCGATTCAATGACAGGTATCGTTTCTCGCAAGGTTATCAATTGGAAAACAAATACCAAAAAAGCACTTAGCCCATCTATCAGATTGGTTGATGAAAAAGGTAATATGATTTCATTGGGTGGCAAGAAAGTCGCAGAATATCTGTTGCCAACATATTCTACATTGAATGTGTCTAATGGTGACAAGATACATGCGGGCGACATTTTGGCACGTATTCCTGTACAATCAAAGAAAACAGGCGATATTACCGGGGGACTTCCACGTGTTGAAGAATTGTTGGAAATCCGCCGTCCTGCAAACCCTGCATTATTGGCCGAAATTGACGGTACAATCGAATTAGAAGATGCAAAATCAAAGATTATAATTCGTATTGAACCAACAGACGGCACAGCACCTGTTGAATACGCGGTACCAAAAGGAACTAATTTGTTGGTTCGCAGTGGTGATACCGTACGCAAGGCTGATAAATTGGTCGATGGTGATCCTGTTCCACAAGATATCTTGCGCATCTTGGGTCAAAAAGCGTTGGCACAATTTATGGTTGAACAAGTTCAACAAGTTTACCGCTTGCAGGGTGTGTCAATCAATGACAAACATATTGAAATTTTGATACGTGAAATGACACGTCGTGTAGAAATCAGCAACCCAGGCGATACAGCGTTCTTGTCGGGTCAAGTCGTTGATCGTGTTGATTTCGAAGAAGAAAACGCGCGTGTTGCAAAAGATGGGGGTCGTGTTGCCGAAGCTTCACAAGTTTTGGTTGGTTTGACCCGTGCATCATTGACATCACGTTCATTTATATCCAATGCATCGTTCCAACAAACAACAAAAGTGTTGGTAGATGCCGCAATCAGTGGTTCAACCGATAAATTGGTCGGTGTAAACGAAAACTTGATTGTTGGTCGTCTGATTCCAATTGGAACAGGTGCATATGTTCGTCGCGTTCGTGAAATTGCCAAAGAAGAAGAAAAGGCTGAAAAATTGGCCCGCGAAGGTGGTGAACAACAACAATTATTGGATATTTAATAAAATAAACATATACCCGGTTTAATGCTTTTTGCACAAGACCGGGTATTTTATGAATTAAAAGATATGAAAGAAATACCAGCAATTTTTTGTGATATAGATGGCGTTGTTACGCATAAATTTGCGGTGCCAAATTATGACCATTTTGGTGAACCAAATGAAACTATGATTCCGGTTTTGGAATGTTTGGGACGCGAATTTACTTTGGTATTTATCACAGGTCGTTGGGCAATGGGACAAGAAAAAGTTGAAAAACTTTTGAACGAATTATTGCCAAACACGAAAAAACTGGTGTTTTGTAAATCGCATGATTATCCGGGAACAACGGCTGAATATAAATTGGCGACAATAATCGAATTGGAAAAGCAAGGTTATAAATTCCATTTCGGTATTGATGACCACAGCGCAGTTGTCGGATTAATGCATAATCACGGTATGTTTATTGCGCAGGCATTAAGTGATTAAACTTATTTTTTGCTTGCAAATGCGGAATAATTGAATAGAATAGACAAAGTCAAATAAAAGGATTGTAAAATGGCAACTCCAAAAAGTAAAACAAGTAAAGCACGTTCTGCACAACGTCGTTCACATGATGCATTATCTGTAATGCCTGTAAGCGTTTGCAAAAAATGTGGCGAAAAGAAACGTCCACATCATGTTTGCCCTGCATGCGGATCCAAATAATACTTGTATAAAAGGGAATTAAAGGGCATGGATATTTTATCCACCAGCCCTTTTTTTATATCAATATGACAGATTCAAAAAAAATTATTTCAGTTGATGCAATGGGCGGTGATCATGCGCCAGTTGCGGTCTTGGGTGGAATAAATCAGTTCCTTTATGAACACGGCGAAGAAGATGTGTTTTTCCGTCTGTTTGGTAATGAAAGAATTTTGCGCACATTATTAAAAAAATATCCACGTGTTGCACGTAATTGTGAAATTATCCATGCAAACGAGGTTATTTCTGGAACCGACAAGGTTCGTGATGTTATTCGTCATGCACAAGATACATCAATGTATATGGCGGTCAAAGATGTCCGTGATGGTAATTCGTCTGCGGTGGTATCTGCGGGTAATACCGGGGTTTTGATGGCGCTTTCTAAATTGGCGTTAAAAACAGTTGATGGGATATCGCGTCCGGCAATTACAACAATGTTACCATCTGGAAATGGTGATACACGCGTTGTAGGACTTGATTTGGGTGCAAATATTCAATGCGACGAAGAAATATTATTTGATTTTTCGATTCTTGGGTCTGTTTACGCGGAAATCATCGGTGGTATGACACGTCCACGCGTTGGTATATTGAATATTGGTGAAGAAGAAACCAAGGGCCGCGAAGCATTACAAAAATTGAACAAAATTTTAACAGAACATATTGATGAATTGCCTTATGAATATATCGGTTTTGTCGAAGGTAATGATATTACCGCTGGAAACGTCCAAGTTGTCGTCACAGATGGATTCACAGGCAATGTTATGTTAAAAACGGTCGAAGGTACCGCAAAAATGATTTCACGCGTTGTAAAGGCAAATTACAAGCGTTCGTTATTGGCCATATTTGGAACATTCTTTTTGATTCATTTGTTCAAAAGATTAAAGAATAAAATTGATCCGCGTTCTTATGCAGGGGCTGTATTTTTGGGCCTTAATGGGTTTTCAATTAAAACACATGGAAATTCAGATGCGCTGGCTTGGTCGCATGCATTGGAATATGCGGTTAATTTGTCTAAATCTGATTTTTATGGCAAAATTCGCGAAAGGGCAGATGCGCTTTCCAATATCAAAGACGAAATAAAGAAATTAGAAAACGCAGATTAAACCGTTATGATTAAAATAACATATTAATAAAAAAAACCGCCATTGTGGCGGTTCTTTTATTATTTTGCTATACATCCTAAGTTCTCAATCTTTTGTTCTTCACCTATCGGATAGTAATCATTATATTCTTCTGAACAATGACATGTTGTTACTTGTCCGCCGGTTGATGTTGTTTGCACTTGTTTGCTTGTGGGATTATATTCTGTTTCAGGATCTATTTCACCATCTCCGTTCAAATCTTCTGCCACATAAACAGGTACCCTTGGACATATTTTGCATTCTGCTTTTGTGGCTTTGGTTCCATCTGAGCCGTCGTATCCTGTGCCATTATCATACAGATAATAGCCCGCTGCACAATTTGCCAACATACTGGATACCCAATCTGTCATGTAACGTAATGTCAATTTTATTCCTTCGTTTTGTGTGTATCCGCCAACAGACATACATGTTGTGATTTCATATGAACATGCATTTACTGCTGTTTTTGATGCTGTTGAATTCGGATTCGAATCATCATATCCGTTTGTTGATAAACAAGATTGAACGTCACTGCGGCATCCTTCGGCGTAATCAGCCAAAATCGCATCTTGTTGAACCTTTATCTTGGACAATGTGTTATTCAAATATTGACGAAGAACTTCATTGTCTGGGATAAATGTTTTTGTAGATTTTTGTGTGTCAAATGTATAATTTTGACATTGATTCATCGCAGATGCACACATACCGTGAACTTTGTCATTGTCTTTGGTATCAATATAACCGATTTTTTGTAATAAATACAAAGCCATATTATTGGTTATTGTTTTGCTGTCTGAATTTTTATAATCAGATTTCCATTTTTTCATTGCTTCGTCAATGTATCCGCCCAAATTTTCTTCTTGACCCATGCTCCATGCGTTTTTGTTTGTATCATAATTCCATGTTGAATAAAGGAATCGCATGCCGTTGCTTGTCCATTTAGCAAATTCGGCTTCATCTTTTGGATATTCGTTTACGGTTTGTCCACCAGAAACACCAGGTGTTCCGCCCTTTACAATCGCACCATTTGCCAAATATTTGCCAGTTGGATCAAGGCATAATTCATAATCTGCACCGCAAACATATTCGTCTTGCATACATGAATCAATTGCCGCGATACAACCACGTAAATCATAGGCATTTTTGTTTTGTGTTAACAATAAACGTGCCTGTTGCAAAATGTTTGTTGCATTTGCAACATTGTTTTTCATTTCAGTGTTTGCTTCGTTAAGGCTGCGTTCGTATGCCACACACTGTTTATCGATTTCCAAATCATAAGAATTTGTAATAACATTTGCATCAATACCCTGGGCAACACAAGAATTCAAGACGGATGTTTTGCAACGGTTAGTTGCTGTTTTAAACAATTGTTCGCCACGTTGATTTGAAACACTGCTTGTGTTGTTGGTTGTACCAAGGAATGAATTTAAATCAAATCCAGATGTGAAATCTGCGGATAATAAACCATTCAAATCCAAAGAAATACCACTTGATACTTCGGAAGCAGATGTCGGTGTCGATACATCAACAATTTTCTTTTTGATTGAATCAAGACTGTTTTTCAAACGCGAAGAATCTGTGTTAGATTTCATTGAAATTTCTGCTTCGGTTTCAGCAAATAAAGCTTCGATTTGAGAACCTGTCAATCCAATATATTTAATTTTTTGAACCGCTTCTTGGAAATCTTCTGTTGCCTTGGCAAGTGCTTCTTCGGTTTTAGCATAATTTTTCAAATTCTTGGAACAAGAACATCTGCCTTGGTTGTCATCCAAAACATTACAATAATTATCCATACATGCCGCATATTGCGCCTTGCAATAATCTGTCAATTCAGCAATAGCAGTCAAATTAGATGTTGTTGTTGAAATATCTTCTTGGGTGATAACGGGTGTTGTTTCACCAGAAGATATTGGATTGGCAGAAATACGTGCGGATGTGCGACGATTGCTGGTCCCGACGCGTGCTGCAGAATTTGGGTTATATAACGAATTTCCAGAATCTGTTAATGTTCTTTGTGTTGTGGATGTGTTTGTCCGGTTTCCGAGCATAACAGAATTATTAGATGTCCCGACACGTGCCGTCACAGGTTTTGCATTTGTTGTACCACGTGCAGTAACACTGGCGCGGGATGTGGATGTAGGTGTTCTGCTTACAACTGTATTTGTTCTTGCTGTTCTGGATGCGGTTCCGCGTGCGGTTGTTGCGGATGCATTACGCGGCGAAGATGCCATTGCACGCGAAGAAACATTAGTGCGAGAATTCGTTTGTGATGCCGCAGATATTGCGCGCGACGCAGATGTCGAACGATTTATTGTGTTACGTTGTGCAACTTTCTGTTTTTGAACAGGTTGCACTTCTTCAGATTCAGCCAATTCTTCGGCTTCAATCATGTCGTTTGTATATTCGACAATTTCATCGTAATATACAGGTGCGACCTCTGCAAAAGCAGGTAAAACAAGTAAACCAGTTAATACAGTTATAAATCTTTTCATGTGTAAACATCCTTCCTTGTGTAATAATTTTATCACAAAGCAGGTATTTTGACAAGCGTAAAAAACAATTTATTCGCTGATTTTTAAAGATGGGCGCGATTTGTGTAAATTGGTCAAAGATGATTGTTGAATCTTTGCAAAATCAGACGGATTCCAAATTTGAAAACTGTTGCCGCGACCCACAAATAATGCGGTATCTGTTATATTTGCATGTTTTAATAATTCATCCGGTATCACAATGCGTCCTGTTACATCAAATTGCAATGGGCGCGCATCTGCAAAAAGCAGGGCGCTTAAATCGTCCAAATCGTTATCAAATACACCCATTTTGTCGGCAGCGTTTGCCATTTTTTCCATGCGGGACATGGATAAACCTTCGATACAATTGTGCGTAAAGGAACGATAAAGAACGACACCAGAAAATTTTTCATCGATTAACGAAGAACGAAAAGCAGCAGGCACAGAAACACGTCCCTTGGTATCCAAACGATTTTCATAAGAAGAAAGAAACAGTCCCATTCTTTTTGCCTGTTGTTTTGGTTCTTCGTGTCAAATCTAGCAAAGTATTTTATGGTTGTCAATGACAATTAATCGTTAATTTATGGTATTTTATGGTTTTATAAGTAAAAACAGCACACATACACTGGGGGAAATTTAGAATATGACAAATAACAGGAAGAAAAAATTCAAGTCACTAGCTGGGGAAAAAACCACTTTTTGAAGTTTATATAACGCTCTTAAACGTTCTTCTACCGGAATTT
>CALYRP010000019.1 GCA_945483255.1 uncultured Pseudomonadota bacterium | reverse complement strand
AAAACTCCTTTTTTCAAAAATATTATATCACAAAAATGCATAAAATCATATATAATTTGTTGATTTTACAAAAATATAGTATAATATTTTCGTTTGCGGTTAAAACAAAGAGATAACACATGAAAATAAGAAATATTGCTATTATTGCACACGTTGACCACGGAAAAACAACCTTGGTTGATAATATGTTGAAACAGGCGGGCACATTCCGTGAAAACGAACACGTCGAAGATCGCGTCATGGACAGCGGCGATATCGAACGCGAACGCGGAATTACTATTTCTGCAAAACCAACATCTATTCAATGGGGTGAATATAAAATTAATATTGTTGATACGCCTGGACACGCTGACTTTGGTGGCGAAGTAGAACGTATTTTATCAATGGTTGATGGTGTGGTTTTATTGGTAGACAGTGCCGAAGGCCCACTGCCACAAACTAAATTCGTATTATCCAAGGCTTTGAAATTAAATTTGCGCCCCATCGTTTGTATCAATAAAATCGACCGCAATGACGCACGTCCGGACGAAGTTTTAACCGAAACATTTGATTTATTTGATAAACTTGGCGCAACAGATTCCCAACTTGATTTCCCATACTTGTATGCTTGCGGCCGGGATGGTTGGGCAATCCGTGATTTGAAAGACATCGATAATCCAAACAAAGATTTGACACCTTTATTCCAGTTGATTGCTGACCATGTTCCAGCACCTGATTGCAATGGAACAAGATGCCAATTGGATGCACCGTTCACAATGTTGGCCACCACATTGGAAGCAGACCCATATGTTGGTCGTATTTTAACCGGAAAAATTGAATCTGGTACTGTAAAGGTTGGTCAATCTGTCAAAGCAATTAATATGGCTGGCGAATTTATTGAAAACGCTAAAATTACAAAAATTATCGAACACCAAGGCATAAACAAAGTATCCCGCGAAAGCGCATCGGCGGGGGACATCGTTGTTATCGCTGGTTTTTCCAAAGCAACTGTGGCTGATACACTTTGTGATCCAAGTGTTAACGAACCAATACCAGCAATGCCTATTGATCCACCAACATTGACCATGACATTCTTTGTTAACACATCACCATTGGCTGGACAAAGTGGTAAAAAATTAACATCGCGTATGATTGGTGAAAGATTGTTCCGCGAAGCCGAAACAAATATTGCATTAAAGGTTGCACAAAGCGCAAACAACGAAGCATTCGAAGTATCAGGACGCGGTGAATTACAATTGGGTATTTTGATTGAAACAATGCGTCGCGAAGGATTCGAATTATCTGTATCGCGTCCACGCGTTGTCATGCAAACAAATGAAAACGGCGAAAAATTAGAACCTATTGAAGAAGTTGTTATTGATGTTGATGACGAATTCAGCGGTGTTGTTATTGAAAAAATGACAAAAAGAAAGGCGACAATTACCGAAATGAAACCATCGGGTATCGGTAAAACACGTATCGTATTTTCTGCGCCATCACGTGGTTTGATTGGTTATTTATCTGAATTCAGAACCGACACACGTGGCACAGGTATCATGAACCGTGTATTTGATAAATACGATTTATACCGCGGTCCGATTACACAATATCGTCCGGGCGTTTTGGTATCAATGGAAGCAGGCGCAACAACAACATATGCCTTGCATAATTTGGAACCACGCGGTGTATTATTTGTTGGCCCACAAACCGAAGTTTATTCGGGGATGATTGTTGGCGAACACAGCAAGGAAAACGATATCGAAGTTAACCCTGTTCGCGGCAAACAATTAACAAATGTTCGAAGTGTTACTGCTGATGAAAAATTGTTTTTGGCGCCACCAAGAAAAATGTCTTTGGAAGAAGCGCTGTCTTATATCCAAGATGACGAATTGGTAGAAGTAACACCGGCAACAATCCGCCTGCGCAAGAAAGAATTGGACAGCGGTAAACGCAAAAAGGCATACCGCTTTGCCGAAACAGACCAATAAACAACACCGCCCGTCCGGGCGGTTTTTGTTTTTAATAATGTAATTTTTGTTTTAAATATGTTCTGTATTTATTGCGTCTTTCACGTCCTGGAATAAATATAGATGAAAACTTTATAACAAAACGTTTTATTTTTCTTAAAAATAAATTTCCATGTGTTTGTTTGTATTCTGCCAATGCTTTTTTATATTGTTGCATTGCTTTAACATCAACATCAATATCATTTTTAGTATATTTATAACCATATTCGTCAAAAAATTTTTGCATGTACTTATTCACACCTATAATTTGTGGGGCATCCGTACTGTGAAAAGTTTTATATGTTTCAACAGATCCAGAAATAAAAATACCATCTAATTCTTTTGTATTATTTACATTATTTTGAATCATTGCATTACATGCCGGTCTTTTGTTTCGTTTTATAGAAATAACCGTTCCGCCTTTTTTCATAAACAATGCCAGATGCAATGCTGTTCCTGCGCACCCTGCAAGAACACGACAATTTTTAATCAAAGATATTTGTTGTTCCAAAGATAATTTTTCAGGATAAATTATTTTAAACCCATTGATTGCAAATATTTTCTCAATTTTTTCTTCGCCAATTGTTTTGTGGCTCTTATCTAATTTCGTCCTTGAAACATATATTTTATCATATCTGTCTGTATCTGGCACATTTTTACAGATTCTGTCAAATACTTTACCAAACGCATCGGTTGTATACAAACGGGCATTAAAACCTTGAAAAGGCACACAAACATTTTTAAAACGCGTTGTTTCGTTCAAAATTATTATTTTTTCACGTTTAATCCCGAATAATTCCAGAAAAGAAAATATATACCCAGGAACTTTTTCCAAGCCCGCATCATTTATCAAAACAACACTTTTGTTTTTATATTTGTTATCCAACAAAGCATATAAACGATTCATATGTTCCAATAAAAAATGTCCAAAATATTGATTAACATTTCCAACAAAAACTACATCTTTATCAATATATGGAATATTATCATGATTAAAATGTTTTGGTACGAATTGTGATTTATTTCTACGCGTTTGCAATGATTCTTGTATAAAATGAAAATTATTGTCAAATATACCAAATCCGTTTTTATGTTCATTCACGATAACCGCATTATCAAAACATTTAATATATGTATCTTTTTTACTTTGCTTGCGTATCGCACGAATAAAATACCGCTTAAAATCATTATCACCAATAATTGTATATGCCATAATAAATACCTTGTTGAAAAAATATTATAAAACATGTATATTATAACCAAAGATAGATTTTATGTCTACACATAAACAATTATTTTTATTTGCTGGATACAATAAAGATTGCATTATTGATGATGCACTGATTTATTATGTTTCGCAATTATCAAATTACGGCGATGTTATTGTTTGTATGGATTGCGATTGCAAAACATCTGAAATCAACAAAATAGAAAAATATACAATTCATACAATTGCGGCGCGGCACGGCGAATATGATTTTGGTTCATATAAACGCGCATACCAATACGCACGTGACAAAAACATATTAAATAATTATGATTATGTTTATTTGGTAAATGATTCTGTGTTTGGCCCGTTATTCGATATATCCGAAATATTGTATAAAATAGAAAGCAAAAAAACAGATGCTGTTGGTATGGTTGTTGCAACACACAAAACGCATTCATATATGGAATCTTGGTTTGTACGTTTGAACAAGAAAATATTCATGTCCGATTGGTTTGATAAATTTATAACATCTGTTAAAAAAGAATCTGATAAATATGTTGTTACAATAAAGTATGAACACGGATTAACAAATATTATACGCGAACATAATTGTTCTTGCGGCGGGTTGTTTACTGTACATGGTCGCGAAACATATAACAACCCAAAATATTTATTTAAACACGGGTGTCCTTTTGTAAAAAAATTATCTTTCTTGCGACACAACGGCGCTTTGGGCAAACAAATAAAATACATATTAAAATATTGTGATAAAAATGCCGCACATGTAATTATGAATACGGCAAACCAATTATACGGAAAACAATATATGAATTGGTTGCTGACAAATAATATTTTCAAGATTTGGTTGCGCAATATAATATATTTTAAAAATAAACTTTTAAATGGTGGATTATGAAAAAACTAAAAAAGATAGCTGCAATAACAATGGCGCGCGATGATGAATTTTTTCTGTCGCGATGGATTGCATATTATGGAAAACAATTTGGAACTGAAAACCTTTATATATTACTGGACGGTATTGATCAAAACATTCCATCAAACGCGGGCAATGCACATATAACAAAATTACCCCATGAAAACATGTCACGTGCCGCGGGCGATAAATACAGGATAAAAAAATTATCAGAATTGGCATCTGAATTATTACAATCATACGACATAGTAATTGGATGCGACAGCGATGAATTTTTAATTGTTGATTCAAAGACCCACCAAAATCTGAAACAATATTTATCAAATAAAAAGATTCATACTACGCTTTCTGGTCTTGGGCTGGATATCGGGCAACATTTGTATTGCGAAGCAATTCTTGATAAACAGGCTCCGTTTTTGGAACAACGTGAACACGCCCTGCTTTCTACGCGTTATACAAAACCAGTTGTGATAAACAAACCTGTATCTTGGGGTTCTGGATTTCACAGCATTCACCATCACAATTTCCACATCGATAAAAATCTGTATCTGTTGCATTTTGGGTCGGTTGATATGGACATGTTGGAACAAAAGGCAAAAAATCGTGGTGCCGATTGGTTAAAACATTTAAAGCGTCGCGGGAACGGAACAATAAATACAATTACGCACAAAAAACCAAAATCTGAAAAATGGCTGCGCATTGCACGCATTATTCAAACATATTGTCGTCCAATTTATGCCCTGCGCAAACCGGCAATGATGGGATTAAAAATCGTTGTTAAAATACCAACACGATTTAAGAAATCAGGGATATAATTTGATTAACTATTTCTTTTGCGTCAAATCGTGTCAATGCACGATTTGATTTTTTTATCATAGCTTTTATATCAATTTTTTTGTTATAAACATCATCAAAACATTTTGCCAATTGTTCAACATTACCAGGTTCAAACAATAGCCCGCCATCACCATTTAATAATATTTCACGCGGTCCATATTTACAATCTGACGCTATATTCAATGTATCAACAGCAGCTGATTCAATCAAAACGGTAGGCAAACCTTCGCCATAGCTTGATAAAACATTTACCAATGCATTTTTCATATACACAAATGGATTTTTTTGCATTCCAACAAACACTATTTGTTTTGACGATTTTAATGATTTTGCATATTTCTTGTATTCGTCGGCACGATCGCCGTCACCAACAAAAACCATTTTTATTTTTGGTTTATTATTAGTCATATAAAAATCTTCAAATGCATTCAAAATTGTTTTTATATCTTTATCCCTTGACAATCTGGATACACAGCAAAAATATTTATCTTTTATATGTTTCTCTTCTTTTGATTTATTTTGAATATCTTTAATGTCTATTGGGTTATAGATACGAATAATTTTATCTGTGATTTGTGGGTATAATTTTTGTAAATCGTTTTTACACGCATCTGTTAACACAACAACATTATCATATATATTAACTTTGTTTATAAAACAACGTTTTACAAAAACATCAATAGACGAATGAAACCACGCAATTTTTTTTGCATTTTTGATATTTCGTAATTCATTATAAAAACCAAAGTCATGATAATCGATAAACACATCAATATTTTTCAATTTAGCCATGACAAAAATTCGATTAAATGAACGATATATATCGCGCATAAAATGAAGCACTATGCGCGTCAATAAAAAATGAGGCAAGTTCGTCCCGAGCCACGAACACGGATATAAAGATATTGTCTTTATATTTTTATGTTGTTCAAAATATTGTTTGTATATGGGCGTTTTTATATCAACATATGTAACAAGATTTAATTCAATGTTTTTATGTTTTAGTAATTCATCTAATGTCCGAATCAAAACCGATTCTACGCCACCCATTTGCATATCGCGCAAACAAAATGCAATTCTTTGTTTTTTCATTTATTTAACACCAATAAACTTATAAATCTTTTCACGTAAATCATACCATTCGTTTGGCACATTATCGAAAACACCCATATTATTCATTTCAATAAATTCATTACGCGCATCTGTAAATTCTTCATCTGTTTTTAAATATTTTAATTTACGAAAAGCCCAATTTACAAAATACCACATAAATTGCGACTGCCATTTTTTCATTTGTTCAGCATCTGCTTTTTTTGCATATAATTGATATGCTGTTTTTATACCAGTGCACAAACTTTTCATAATACGTAATTGCTTGGCAGATAAAACAATTCCACCAAAATTAGGAATATAATAATAAAGTGGTAATGGCACAACCGTTGTACGCGGCTTTTTTAACATGATTGCAGACCACCAAGGAAAATCTTCAAACAAAATACCCTTGATAAACGGTGTGTCTTTTATCAAAGATTTTTTATAAAGATTTTTCCAAACCTGGCAATGTTTAATTAACCATTTACGATTTGGATTTGTTTTGTTATGTGTACGTTCTGTCGCCAATTCAAAAACATCATCGGTTGTTCGCATTGGTATTTTATTTAAATCATATTTTTTCTTTAAGCCAAATGGCACAACATTGTCTGTATCCAAATGTAAAACATGACGTACCATTAATTGTGGACGATAAAATCTGTCATATGTAAAAGAAACAATATCAGATTTATTTTGTATCGCGGCATTATATGCAATTTCCATTGTTTGCGGATGAATAAAATCATCGCTGTCCAGATACATTATGTATTGTCCAGTTGCATATTTCATACCATAATTACGCGCATCAGAAAGCCCACCATTTTCTTTGTGAACGACGATAAATCTTTTATCTTTCTTGGCATAACTTTCTGCAATTTCACCAGATTTATCAGGAGATCCATCATCAACACAAATTGCTGTCCAATCTGTAAATGTTTGATTTAAAACACTGTCCAAACATCTTTTCAGATATTTTTCTACACCCCACATTGGAATAATAATCGATATTTTTGGTCGCATAATAAACCGCCTTTTTTTACATTTTTGTTATGGCTTCTGCAAAAGTTCCCGGCAACGGGGCATCCGCATACGCACATTTTTGAAAGAACGCATCTTTGGTTAATTTCTTAAACAATTTTTCATCATAAGGCTGGTGTTTATATGTATGCCACAATGCATGGGTCGGATCTTGATCTATGTGTGGCATTTGTGAAAAATATTTTTTTGCCCTTTCGTCGTTTTCAACCAATGTTTTGAATAATAATTGATGCATAAAATAATCAAAACTGTGGTTTTCGTGCATCCAATAATCAAGAATCATTGCACGCCAAGCCGCCAAAAGAAAAGCACCTTTTCTTGCACGAATAAAACAATTTTGCATATATGAATATCTTTGTCCGACATTACCAACCATATAAACAAAGAAATCTAAATCAATAATCCACTGTGGAATCGGTTCTACAACAAATGCGGTTGAATCCAACCAAATTCCACCATGTTCATAAAGTAATTCCACACGAACAATATCTGCAAAATGTGCACGTCTTATTTTTCCAGCACGATATTTTTCTATTATTTCTTGTGGTAAATTAACATATTGTTCAAAATTATTATCATCCAAAACAACCAATTCTTGTTTGCAATGTTTGCGAATACTGCGATAGCATGCCTTTACCAATGCCGGGGCCTTTTCTTCGCCTTGTTGCCACATAGTCCAAATTTTTTCGTTTTCATCGTCTTTGATGATTGGCATTTCTTTTACTTGATTTACCGCAGGCAAATATCTTTTAAAATATTTAACAGCAACATGTGAAAAAACATCACATCTTTTTTCGCTGCGAATTGCACGTGGCCGCCAAAACCAATTTAATATATGCGCTTTTACCACTATCTGAATCAAAGCCCAAGCCCGTGATATATTCATGTTTCACCTTTTTATTTATAAACATACGGGCAAAATGCCCGTATGTATTGTTTTATCATTCTTCGACAACACCATCGTCTTCTTCATCGATCGGACCAGTTGTCATTTCTTCAGCAATACCATTTGCACGCGCCATGATTTTATCCAGCAATTCCTGTTGTGCATCGACATGGTCTTTCAGCCATTGACGCGCATTGGCTTCACCTTGACCTATTCTTTCATTGTTATAAGAATAGAAAGATCCAGCCTTTTCAATCAAATTATATTTAACACCCATATCAAGTATTTCACTGATTCTTGAAATACCTTCGCCATACATGATTTTAAAATCAACTGTCCGGAAAGGTGGTGCTACTTTGTTTTTAACAATCTTTACACGCGTTTCATTGCCGATAACATTTTCTTTATCTTTGATTGCCCCGGTGCGACGAATATCAAGACGTACAGACGCATAGAATTTTAATGCGTTTCCACCAGATGTTGTTTCAGGACTTCCAAACATTACACCAATTTTCATACGTATTTGGTTAATAAAAATCAAAAGTGTATTACTGCGCGATACACTGCCCGCCAGTTTCTTTAATGATTGCGACATCAAACGCGCAGTTGTTCCCATATATGTATCACCGATATTGCCTTCCAGTTCGGCCTTTGGTACCAATGCAGCCACAGAATCAACAACAACAACATCAACCGCACCAGATTTAATAAGTGTATCCGCAATTTCCAAAGCCTGTTCACCAGAATCAGGTTGCGAAATAATCAAATTCGAAACATCTACGCCCAATTTTTTTGCATAACTTGGATCCAATGCATTTTCAGCATCGATATACGCACATGTACCGCCTTTCTTTTGTGATTCTGCTACTGCGTGCAATGCCAATGTTGTTTTACCAGAAGATTCTGGACCATATATTTCAACAATACGCCCCTTTGGATAACCACCAATACCTAATGCGATATCAAGCCCCAAAGAACCAGATGAAATCGCTTCGATATTTTGTTGTGAACCATCACCCATTTTCATGATGGCTTCTTTTCCGAATTGTTTTTGAATTTGAGCCAGTGCCGATTCCAATGCTGGATTTTTCGCTGCCACAGTTTCTTTTACTGCTTCTTTTTTTGCCATACTTTACCCCTTTCTTTTTATAATAAAATCATACACAGAAAAACAACCTAACGCAAGGGGTATTATTTAGATTTTCCCCACAAAACCAATGTTGACAAAATCGCAACAAATGCCGTAATTCCCCACACCGCAGATGTTGAATTAAACACCGCAATCGCGATTGTTCCAAATATTGGGACAATAACACTTGGGACATTTACAGATGTGCGAAAAACGCCGTAATATTTTGATTGTTCACGACGTGGCATATTATTAAAGAACAACAAATCATGTGAAGATTCCATCAGTGCGCCTGATATTTGCCACAACACAAATATAGCCAATAATGCAGGTCCACTTATAAATGTTGCCACAACAGAAAATACCGCAAACGAAGCAAAACCACATGTTAACCAAAAACGCGCACCATATTTTTTGATAAATTTACCTATGAATAAATTAACCAAGATATAAGGCAAAACACCAATTGATAAAATCGTTCCCAATGTTTCATTTGAAAAACCATTTTCTATCACAATAATTGGAACATAAAGCAAACGCATCGCGCGCAATGCATAAAATCCAAAATTCACAATATATGCACGCAACATCCCCTTTTTGTGAAAAAATGATTTTGCATTTATACGCAATGCACGAATTGTTTTTTGCAATTTCACAGGTTTTATAACTTTATCTTGCTGAACTATTCCAAAATGTTTAAAAAACAAAAGCCCAGAAAAATATATCATACCTGCCGCCAATAATGGCATTCTATAATTTCCACCAAAAAAATTCACAACTGTCATCGCAAACACAGGCGCAACAATTCCACCAACATTTCCCCAAAAATGATATCGTGCATTCAAACGTTCCATTCCAATATCTTTGGAAAAATCAGACATAAAAAGTGGTAATAAAATCCCCAGCATAGTAAGCGCAAAATTATTTACAAAATCTAATGTAATAAATGTCATTGGTTTAACAGAAAAACACATCATACAATAACATGCACCCAATATTACCATGGTTATATAAAGCAATCTTGTTTTTGTAAACCAATGTAAAATTTCTGCAGAAAACAAACCAACTATAACAGCGAACAAAGCATAAATTGATGCATAAACACCAACCGCTGCGGATGCCATTTCTTCATTGAAAAATAATTTAAATATACCCAACAAACAAAGGGAATAAACCGTGTTAACAACACTGTTAGCAAAACCAGTAAACAACCCCAGATTTGCAAAAGAATATCCGGTCACATTACTTTTTATTGAAATGTATTTTGATTTGCTCAATTTATCCCTCGCAGAACAATATATCACATATAAATATTTTATAAAC
>CALYRP010000018.1 GCA_945483255.1 uncultured Pseudomonadota bacterium | reverse complement strand
GAGTTTTTTGTCGTATTCTTTCATGTAATGACTATAATCTTCAAATGTTGAAAGCATACCATATGCACTATGAATCGTGGGTCTAGACGTAGGTATAATTGATTGATCACTACAATTTCCATCAAATAATAAATCGTTATCTTGCGTAAAGAATACACCCTCGCACGATACCGTGCATTTATATGACGTATTATAAAATCTATTCATTATGCATTTATATTTTTCTGTTTTTTCAGAATACGAACAAAGTGCAATACTATCTCTTTCTACAACTTTTATCTCGCCTTCCGTCGCCGCTGTCACTGTGCCTGCCTGGCATATTTTTTTATTATGGTCAAACATTTGTTGAACCAGTGAAGTTATCGGCAATTCTAGTGGGCCATAGGTTGTGTATGCTTTGTATGTTTTTGATGCTTGTGCATTGAACTTTTTTACAGATGCTTCATACGCATTTAGATAAAATGTCGCACACGTTTCACCATCAAAACCTGCGCGAACACAAGTATAATACAGTTCAAAGACAGACGCTGATATATCAATACGAGTGCCATTATCATATTTTTTTCCATTACGTTTTATATAATATTCATCTGTTAAATTTCTATTATATTGTTTATAAAAATACTCCTTGGCATCATACATATATGTTGATTTCTTAAGCAACTCATCAATTTCTTCATCCGTCCAGATAAAATGCTGTCTGAATTCATAAGCATCATCGGATTCATTAGTGCGCCAAGAAATAAAATCTCCATCAACATAGGCTTGCGAATCGCGCGCAAAAACCCAAGCAAAATAATCTCCCTTGTTAACGGTTTCTGCATTAATAGATGAACATACAGCAAAAAACAACAATAAAGCTATTGATACAAATTTCATATGTTTCTCCTACAAAAAAAGACCGTCAAGAAATTGGCGGTCAGGGAGTTGGTGACAACAAGTGAATGTTCCGCACCTTACGGTTAGACGGCTCCCTGACCAATAAATCAGGGATGATAACGATGCAAAAAGCACCGAAAAACATCAGATTACGATGCTTTCGCACCGCACTTATGGGCCACCACAGCCCTGAACCCAATCCCTTGGATTCGCTTTGAATTATACCACAATACAATAATTAAACAAAATATATTTTTTAAAACACTCTTCGGCGGGCGATTGTATATAAACCATATCCGGTAAGCAATACCATAATTGAAATAAATATTACCAATGCCAGATGGGAATGATGCACATATGGCAATTCCATATTCATACCATAATATCCAACAACCACACTTGGCACCATCAAAACAATATTCCAAATTGTTAAACGGTTAATGTAAGTGTTCGAATCAATGTTAATGACACTTTCAAATGTTTCTTTGATTGATTTTAACATCTTGCTGTAACTGGTAACGACTTCGATAGCCTGGTTGAATTCAATGCGGGCATCTTCGGATAATTCTTGATTATCTTCATCCTTTACAAAACCGCGCAATTTATCAATTTTATCCATAACCGCAATATTACCCTTTAATGATGCCATATAAAGAGTGTACGCATTTTCAACTTCCAATAATTGCATCAATTCTTGTTTACGGATGTTTTCTTGTAATGTTTTTTTGGAATTAACAACCTTTTTATTTAATTCTTTTAACGCGCGCAGATAAGATTCAGCGATATAATAAATTATATTCAATATGAATGTTTCACGCGTATTCATTTCGTCATCTTTGATTTTATCCAATAAATCGCATCTTTTACGACATACGGTGATAACATGTTTATTTGAATAAATTATAGACAACGGTTCTGTGTGCCATGTCGTATCCATTTCACGATTAGCAATTGGGAAACGAACAATTATAACCTTGTAATCATCTTCCAATTCAAGACGTGGCTGTTCATCAGGGTCTAAAATGTCCGATATAGTATCTTCGTCGATTTTATATTCGGTTAAAAGACGTTCAAAATCTTCGTGATCTGGGTTTCCGACGTTAACCCAAGAGAATGTTTTTAATTTTTTTGTATCAAACATGACACATTCTCCTTTTTTTTATACGTTTTATTTCGCAAGAATTTTATCACAAGTCGACAAAAAATCAACCAATTTCAAAATTACAAAAACATATTTTTTCAAGACAAAATATATATGCCTAATTTTTTTCTTGCACAGATTATTAAATATTATTAGTATGCGCATAAAGTAAACACAACAAAGGAAGGATTTCATGATAGTCGGGATAGGTATTGACCTGGTTGAAAGCGACAGATTCTTGGATTGGTCTGCCTTTAAAAAGCAACGTATTTTCACAAAGAAAGAATTAGAATACGCTGATAATGATAGCGCACGCAGCGAAAAACATTTGGCAAATTTCTGGGCTGCCCGCGAAGCCTGTCTGAAAGCATTAGGCACCGGTTTCGGCGATGACATTTCTTTTTCTGATATATCCGTATCACACGATGATAACGGCCGCCCTGAATTAGTTATTGCTGGCGGTGCAAAAACATTATTAAAAGAATTGGCAGGATCATCTGCACAAGTATTTTTATCAATCACTGACCAAGACGATTATTCGGCTGCGGTTGTGGTTATTGAAAAATAAAAATCAAACATAAAAACCGCCATGATGGCGGTTTTTTTAATAATTCATTTCGTTTGGATACACGGCTTCTTCTGTATCGTAAAAAACATCACCGTCATCATAATAAATCACATCTTCTTCTGTATATTCTGGTTCAGCAATCATGTCATTTTCATTTACAAACATATTATCATATTTTGCCCCAGGTTCATAAACAGGCTTGGCCGCCAAAATTTCATCTTCTGAAACCGAAACAGGTTCTTCGGCGCTGTTGTTTATACCCGAAGTATTTAAACGCCCGGGAACAGCATCAATAACAACCGGTGTTTCATCTACAACAACTGTTTCTTCAATCACAGGTTCAACAACCGTAGATTCCATAATTGGTTCTTCATCAATTTCTTCTTCAATAATTTCTTCTTCAATTTCCGGTTCAACAATTGGTTCCGGTTCTGCGATTGCTGTTTCTGCAACAACAGGTTCTTCATCCAAGAATGCAGAATCTTCATCAACCGTAACAGTCGCAACAGGTTCCGTTGCCACCACAGCAGCAGGTTCAACAATTTGAGATTCTGATGTTTTTGCCGTTAAAACAGGCATCACATCGGTTCCCATATTTTTCTGGTATAACCACAAAGTAAATACTGATAACAAAATCAAAACTATCAACAACATATAATATAAAAATCCGGGGTTTGATTTTTCTTGTTTTGGTTCAACCGGTGTTTGAAAATTATTAACAATTGGCGCGACCGGTATTACAGGTTCAACAGCTGGCGCAACCGGTATTACGGGTTCAACAGCCGGCGCAACCGGGGCAGGTGCCGCAACAGGTTCTGGCGTTTCTTCGACCGGTTTTATTGTTTCCAACACAGGTTTTTCTTTAATATCTTCTTCTATTATTGGTTGTGGCGTGAAAACAGGTTCACTTTCAACCGGTGCTAATGTTTCCAAAACTGGTTTGTTTTCGGGCGTTTCAACCGGGACATCATTAACAACCGGAACAATTTCATTTGATTCATCAAAAGTTGGCGCATCAAATATTATAGGTTTAAATGCGATATTTTCGTTTAATATCTGTGGATCTTCATCAAACAAAGGTTTGATTTCATCTTGTCCAAATTCTTCTTCATCTTCTTGGGCTTCGATTGTTTGCATTGGATATTCAGGCGCAACCATCACAGGCTTGTTTTTAGACGATTGTTTTATTTCGTGTTGTGGCTGACTTAATAAATTACTGGCCAATTCCGCATCCACAGTCGCGACTTCTAATCTTTTTTGCGCAGATTCCAAACGTTTTTTTGCGCGTTTTAATTTTTCATTTGCTGCCTCTATTTGTGATTCTAATTTTAAAATCTTTGATGCAGATTGTTTAGTGTTCACACGTCCAATTTCTTTTTTAGCGCTGCTTAATTTGGAACGCAAAGTTTTTATACGAGCTTCCAATCTGATGACAGATTCTTTGGTTTTAATAATGGTCGCATTTGTTTTTGCAATCGTTTCATTTGCAGAATTCAATCGCATCATCGCACTGTGTCGCATGGCAGAATCACGCAATATCATTAAATCATTCAAATAATCATCCAAAGCGTCCCCTGCATTATACGCGTTAATCAAATTTTCATAAATATTCAATCCAGAATATTCAATATCTAATTTTTGATATTTATTATCAACCTTTGGACGAATCGTTTCTAAATCGACACCATAATCAGATGATAAAATTTCATCCCATTTTTTATCGCCATCTGGATTTATAACCAATAAAACATTTGGTTTTTGTGCATTGATTGCATTATCAAGAACAAAAATTAAATTATCGCCGGCATCATAAAAGGCATTGATATTGTTTCCATCAATATCAAATGTACGCATAATCAAACTGCCATAATTTGTATCGGTGTAATTATTTTCTCTCTCTCCGATCATGGTATGGGTCCCCCGTTTTTATTTCTTTTTTGGTGCGGTAAATTGATAAGCCTGACGACAATGTTCATAACAATATGGTTTACCGGTAAACACCGTTTCACCACAGAAATGAAAATTATCAGAATCTGGATCGCCAATTGGCCAACGACACTGATTAGATTTCAAATTCGCCATTTGCAACGCATGTTGAATTAATAATTCGTGCAAAGCCAAATCTTTCTTGGTCTTTTTCGAAGCCGTTTTTACAACAGGGTTTACAGGTTCAACAACTTTTGCTGTTTTGGTTTCTTTGACCGCCGATTTTTTTTCGCTTGCCTTTGGAGTGACCTTGGTCGGTTTAGTATCTTTGGTTTTTGTTGCAACAGTGGTTGATTTAGCAGGTTTTTTTTCTGCAACCTTTTTTGCCACAGGCTTTACAGGCGCTGCTTTTTTAACAGTTTTCTTTGCAATCTGTTTTTCCGCTGTTTTTTTAGCAGTTGTTGTTTTTGCAGATTCAGCCTTGGTTGATTTTTTAGGCGCCGCATCTGTGGCCTTGGCATTCCAACCAAGTCTGTTTAATTTACCAACAACGGCATTTTTAGACATGCCCAGTTTTTTACCCATTTCCGCAGTCGACAAGCCTTTGCCAACCAATGCTTTTAATTTTTTCAGCATATTGCTGTCCCATCCAGTAGCCATAATAAAAAATCCCTTGTTTTTATATCTGATATAATTGTATCATAAAAACGAATCGAAAGGCAAGAGAGAAAACATGATTTATAATATATTTTTTTCATTTGTTTTAATTGGCGCTGTTTTTTGTGCTTACCGTATGGCAACTGCTGATTTTCAGCGCAGAATCATCCCGGACGTGTATTTGTTTCCGTTCCTTTTTGCAGGCTTATTAACCACTGCATTTTTTCCATGGCCGGTTACAATTTCAGATTCCATTATTGGTGGTGCAATGGGATACTGTTTGGGGCTGATTGTCGGATTTATATTTGAAAAAATAAAACCAAATCAAAAATATCCTCCAATCGGTATGGGGGACATAAAACTGTTAGGGGCAGGCGGCATATGGCTGGGCACGATAGGATTATCAATCGCGATGCTTATATCTTGCGTTGTGGCATACATTTGGAATTGGAAACGGCACAATAAATATATTCCGTTTGCGCCATTCTTTTTAATTGGTGGATTTTTGTCTTTGATTATAATTCAATTTTTGTTATAATTAAAAAATAGAAAGGATGAAAAAGAACTTTTTTAAATCTTTGTCGTTCGCGATGTTATGCGGATTTTATGCGTTTTGCGCGAATGCCGCCGTGTCGTTATTTTCTGATTACGGACAAATTCAAAATGTTCAAAATTATTCAACAAATCCATTTTGGACACCAAATTCACCATATAATCAAAGATTGCCACAGCCTGTATATGTCCAGGGTGCTGATGTAGATGCCGCAGAATGTATTCAATTGGTGCAAAGTATGGTTAGTGCGCAATGTATGGCACGCGACAATTGTAAAAACACGACTTTGGCGGAAATACGACCAGAAATAATGGTTCAATTATCAAGATTGCCTAATAAAAATTATGTTTCTGCGTGTTCTGGGTATATGGATACAATATTTGAACAATATGTTGCGCAATATGGAAACAATTTACCAAATCGCGCGGTCGCGTTTCCAACCGGCACAACACCAAATCAAAATTTAAATAATAATGGCGGCATTGAAATAAAGAATCCATATAAACAGATTCCAGCCCAATGGCAAATGGAAATAAAAGAACGATCAAACGAATTACAACAATTACAACAACAAAATGGTGCGGGCAGTGAACATCTGTCCGCAACTGCATTTCCAACAACATTTGAAGATTTGTCTTTTTCAGACCGCATGGCAATAAAAGCCGAAGGTTACGAACCATATAAAGATGCGTCCGCATATGTAATTCCAGATTTTATAAGTGAAAAAGATTGGTGCACTGGCGATGGCAGTGGTCGCCCGGAATGCGCCGAATATGCCGCCACGCATCAAACTCAACCAACAGGAACAGACACATCGACTGGTTCAAGTTATAGCCAAAACGGGAAAATAATATTTAGAATATGAAAAAACTGTTAGCTTTATTTTTACTGTTAATCGGAACGACTGCACATGCAACAGTGTTAGATTCTTGCATACAGACAATTGTTGCCGATGACACATTGTGGCAACAACGATTGTTTGATAAAAAGGACGGTGTTTTCAGCACATTGGGTGACAACGATATTATCACGGAAGATTTAGTACAAAATAACACATCAAAAATATATACTTTGCTTGCAGGAAATGTACTTTTGCGTTGCAACAAAGATTTGGCAAATATACTAAAAACAGATCGCGGTGTCATCCCATTTAAACACAACAACAAAGAATACGGTTTTGATTTCAGCACAGAAAAAATGGCTAACTTTATCGACTTGCGCACAGGTATATTGGTTATAAACAAAAGAAATCTGATTCCAGGAGAGGTATTAGAACTATCGTCAATTCCAAAAAAACAGAAATTCTTTCGCGATGAATGTTCTGATTGGACAATCGCAGATAATCTTGACGACGATGCGGCTGTAAATATAGCTGGTCAAGAAGTATTTAACGAATTTGGTGGAACAAAAAATGAATTCTTCCTTGATTTTGCCGAAGGTGATAACCGACGCGCATTTCCTGGACTTGTATTGATGGACAAAACAGGAAGTTCCAGGGAAGAAATCGTATCATATCGAAACATAAAAACAGGCATTGAAAAAGCACAAATATTTGCCAACAAATTAAAAAAAACAGCCTGTTCAAATGATGGTTTAGCAGTTTATTTGGTTGCATTAGATGTAAAAAGAATGGAAGACATACAAAAAAGCAACCCTTCGGGCAAAAATGTAAACACATCGGGATACCAAACGGGTTGGGCTATTGCAGCTGGTGTTGGTGGGGCGGCAACAATGTGGATAGGCGCATCCGCTGTCGCGACTGTTACTTCTTCGGCTGCAACGGCATGGATTCCTGCGTTGCTAAGTAATGCAATGCTTGCAACTGCTACGACATCATGGGTGCCTGTTGTTGGTTGGATTGCTGGCGCGTTAACAGTAACAGCTGTAACAGTTGCATCCTTGTATCCGTATGAAATTCAAGACATTCAACAAGTTATGATTTTAGATGGACCATATGATTTATAAACCATTATAAATCTATGACGAGAGAGAATTTTTATGTTAAAACATTTTGCACTTTTTTTTTCGTGCTTTATTGTATTTAGTGCCAATGCGCAAAGTGTTGATGATTTGCAAAAGAAATCTGATTTTCGCACCACCGAAGAAATTTTGGCGATGGCACACGACAAAAATCCCACAAATTGTGCGGCAAATATTTTTTCCAATGCATTGATTAAACACGCGGATGAAATTGATGAAAATGCGCCAGAATTCAAAGTTCGTGCATGGGCACATGAATCTATGACCGGGGACAGCGAAACATTAAAGGAACTTTTAAATTGTCCGGAATTAAAAAATATTGCAGACGATACAACAATCGTTTTTTCACCAATACAATATGAATTTCCAGGTGGTCGAACATTAACAATAAAATACAGCACACAACCAAAAGTGTTAAAACAAAAATTAATATTGGCAAACAAACGCAGTTTGCCCAACGGCAATGCGTCCCCGGATTTAATGGATAATACAGATGGTTCAAAATATCTTAATACGGAACCTGCATGGTATGCAATTATGGTTGTGCAACACGATTCTTTGTCTGAATTTGTGGGGCCTGGGAAAAATAATACGCTGTCTATGAAATATATAAATGACAATATTGATTCAATTTATCCACATGGTTATTATTGTACCAGCAAATCTGCCTGGGCAAACGACAAAGACACAATAAACCAGGTTGTTCAGGATGTTGTTAATATCAAAGACGATACAAACGATTACTATGTTGCCGGCGATGTAAATCTGGAATGGGTTATGTATGCCGAAATCGCCGCTGATATCATTATAACCATTGCAACAATGGGGGTCGGCGAAGCGGCGATGTTTCAAATAAAAAGTGTCCGGTCTTTCAAAAGTGGAAAACAAATTATCAAAAACATGAACACGCTTTCAAAAGTTGGCGAAGTTCCAAAATATATTGAAAAGACAAAAGCCATCGCAAAACATACTGACGATATCGCAAAGATAGAAAAGGAAATAAAAACTTTAAAAGATGCAGACAAAATAGCTGATAAACGTAAAGAAATTAAAAAAATACAAGAAAGCATCAAAAGTCTGGAAAAAGAAGCTGATGAATTGGTTAAAACCGAAAAAGATGTAAAAACATACAAAGAATATGCCGATACATATAAAGATTTAGACAAATATTTCAAAGAATTGCGTGCAATAAAACGCCCACAAACAGGCAATATTATTGTTCGCGCAATAAAAACCATCAAAGCTGTAAATGGTGGTGCAAAAACAATGAACAAAGCCGGTCGCATTGCGCGGGCAGGGATGTCAACACGTTCCGCAAAAATAAAATCATTCTTGATTGATGCAACATTAAAGCATGGCGCACGTTTGGCACGCTTTGAACGCGATATGGGTATGTTATATGGTGCGATTTCCTTTTTAGGCGATATGTACGACAAAACATCAACCACCTCAAAAGAGTTTTCAAATGGCATTGAATTTAAACCGCTTTGCTTGCTGTCCGCGGATGATTTAAAAGGCCAAGATAATGTTGTAAATTATGGTATGTGGCTAATGTGGGTCGGTAATTCAACCGACGAAGCAGACGATGATGCCGCATATTTACAGGCCATGGATTTTGCATCTAAATTCTATTATCAATTGGATGAATTCCAAGATGAACATGGCACAAATTGCAATGTGGACATCTATGTTGTTCGACCAATAATACGATTGGACGAAACAAATGTTGAAAATCCGTCTGGCGAATTGTTCTATTTATTTATGAACGAAATCCCATGGTCCACCGCCGAACAATTCAAAGATTCTGTATCTGATATCAAAGATTGGGAAAGAACCCAATCAGAACTTTACCAACAAGATCCAAATAATAAATATCGCAAACCAATTGACGCACAGCCAGAAACGGTCGCTGAATAAAACCTTGTTGTATTTTTCTTGAAAATTATTTATAATATATAAGAAAGCAGGGGAAATATATGAAAAAACTTTAATTTTCTTTGATTGTAATTTGCGCTGCCGCATTTGATGCATCTGCATACCAGGTTTTATCCACCAAGGAATTCGGCAAAGACGATGCAAAAAACCAAAATGTTATTGTGCAATGCACAACTAATACAGGCAAAACTTCGGATGAGACATGTTCTTTGCGTCGGTATGTAAAATGTAACAGCAAAGATAAAAAATCACTTTGCACATCATGGCACCCATGGCAAGATTTACGCAATCCGGGCGCAACATATTCTGATTGGAAATCTGCCGCCAGTGCATGTTGCAAAAACAAAGGATTAAGATAAAAATATCCAACCACCGAATAGGGTGGTATTTTTTTAACAATACTTATTGACAAATTAATAATTTTGTATTATATTTTGAATACAAAAACCAAAAGGATAAACATGTTACAAATCGTTCAAGACTATAAAAACTGGAAATCCGCCAACAAAGAATTGGCCGCTGCAAAAAAGGCATTTATAAAATATTCTGACACAGAATGTGAAATCGCAATAGATGATTTAGCACACTGCGACCCACATGTATATGAAGGATTGTTCGGATTATTACAAGACAAATTTACATGTGAAATGATACAAACAAATTGTGGCACAGACCACGCAAGATGTGCAAAATGTCCTAATTTTATCGAATTTGGCGATTATACTGAAATGAGAGCAAAATTGTTACACGCAAAAGAGAAACAAAAAATAGCCCGCAATAAATTAATAGCAAATTTTTGTTTTACAAAAGCAAAATAATGAATAAAAAAAATAGCCGCAATGGCTATTTTTATTTTTGGTGGATGTGGGCGGACTTGAACCGCCGACCCCTACGATGTGAACGTAGTGCTCTAACCAACTGAGCCACACATCCAAAACCGTTTTAAATAAAAATCCGCTTTCGCGGACAATCAAGTTTTGGTGGGGATAGTGGGACTTGAACCCACACGATCGCAATGATCAAAGGATTTTAAGTCCTCAGCGTCTACCATTCCGCCATATCCCCAAGGACTGCTTTTTTCCAATTATTTTGTATCGTGTTTCCAAAATAACTGGTGGAGCTGATGAGATTCGAACTCACGACCTCTGCATTGCGAACGCAGCGCTCTACCAACTGAGCTACAACCCCACAAACTCTTTTTTAAACATATGGTGGGCACAAGAAGACTCGAACTTCCAAGGTATTGCTACCACTAGTACCTGAAACTAGCGCGTCTACCAATTCCGCCATATGCCCGTTAAAGCACGATAGATAATAACTCATATCGTAATGTTTTGCAACAGGAAAAATGAAAAAATTTATTACTTTTTTATTTAACATATCCGTTATTTTGCTTGCTC
>CALYRP010000017.1 GCA_945483255.1 uncultured Pseudomonadota bacterium | reverse complement strand
GAAATTGCGCGCTTATTCAATATATTCGCGACCCTCCAACCATGGGTTGGAGGCATTTTACGTCCGCTGTGACGCATATCGTATGGGTTTGTAGTCCCATCAGAAAAACACTTCCTGACGTGTTTATTTTAACAAATTTTTGTATGGGTTATCAAGTGTATTTTTGCTTGAATTTTCGCGATGTTAAATATAGAATTGTTCCGTGATATTTAATAACAAATATGGTGGTAAAAATGGCTGACGATATTAAACATATTTTGGAACGTGAATCAAAATGGCAAAAACGCTGGCGTGATGCGCGTGCGTTCGTGCCGAAAAATGACGGTTCAAAACAAAAATATTATAATTTGATTGAATTCCCTTTTCCAAGTGGTTCGGGGTTGCATGTCGGTCATATGTTGCCTTATACCGGGATGGATGTTATGGCGCGTTATAAACGTATGCGCGGTTTTGATGTTTTGTATCCAATCGGTTACGATTCAATGGGAATTTCATCTGAAAAATATGCAACCAAAATTGGCAAACACCCAAGTGAATCTGTGGCAGAATTAATAAAGATTTTTGAAAACGATATTTCAATAATGGGGTTGTCTTTTAATCCAGAATCTAAATTGGCGACATCGGATCCTGAATTTGTTAAATGGACCCAATGGATGTTTATACAATTTTTCAAGGCGGGTCTTGCATACAAATCTGAATTGCCAATGAATTGGTGCCCAAATTGTAAAACTAACCTGACCAACGAAGAATTGGAAGACGGAAAATGTGAACGTTGCCATGGGCCTGTTGAAAAGAAAATGAAATTACAATGGAATCTGGCAATTACTAAATACGCAGACCGTTTAATTGATGATTTGGCACTGGTTGATTACCCAGAACGCGTTAAAACACAACAAATAAATTGGATTGGGCGTTCCCATGGTGCCGAAGTTGATTTTCGTGTCGATGACGATATTATGACGGTTTATACAACGCGTGTTGATACTATATTCGGTGTAACATTTTGTGTTTTGGCCCCGGAACATAAATTGGTTCAAAAATGGATTGCGGATGGCAAAATCACCAATATTGACGAAGTAAACGCGTATATTGCAGCGGCACGTGCAAAATCTGAATTTGAAAGAACTGATGCGACCAAGGAAAAGACAGGTGTCGAATTAAAGGGAATAAAGGCCGTGAATCCATTTAATGGACATGAAACGCCTGTATTTATTTCTGATTACGTGTTGGCTGATTATGGTTTCGGTGCAATTATGGCGGTGCCTGCACACGATGGTCGTGATTGGGCATTTGCGAAAAAATTTGGTTTGCCGATTATTCCGGTGTTGGCGGGTGGCGATGTTGAAAATGCCGCATGGGAAGAAAACGGTGAACATATTAATTCTGAATTCTTGAACGGCATGAACAAAGAAGATGCGATTGCTGCCGCGATTAAATATGGAACCGAACACGGATTCGCACGCGGCACCACAAAATACAAATTAAAAGATTGGGGATTTTCGCGTCAAATGTATTGGGGCGAACCAATTCCATTGGTTTATTGTGAAAAATGTGGGTGGCAACCTGTACCCGAAGATTCCCTGCCCGTGTTGCAACCGTATATGACAGATTACAAACCAACAGAAGATGGGGAAAGCCCCCTGGCCCGTGCAACCGATTGGGTAAATACAACATGTCCAGTATGCGGCGGTGCGGCAAAGCGCGAAACAGATACTATGCCACAATGGGCGGGTTCGTCATGGTATTTCTTGCGCTATCTTGATTCTAAAAATGACAAAGAATTTTGCGCACGCGAAAAATTGAATTGTTGGATGCCAGTTGATCATTATAATGGCGGTATGGAACATACAACACGACATCTGCTTTATTCGCGTTTTTGGTATAAAGTTTTGTACGATTTAGGTTTTGTTCCAGGTGTTGAACCTTATAAAAAAAGAACCAGCAGTGGTCTGTTAATGGGTGCAGACGGTATAAAAATGTCTAAATCCCGTGGAAACACCGTTCCATCGTCTGATGTGGTAAATCGTGCAGGCGCTGATGCGTGTCGTATGACGATTCTGGCACTTGGTCCGTGGGAACAAAATGTTAATTGGTCCGAAGGTACCTTGGCTGGTATTCAACGTTTTCTTAAACGTGTGGAAATGTTGTCTGATAATTTGATAGATGACACAATGAATGCCGAACAAGAACGTTTAATGCACCAATTGATTGCAGATGTCACAGACCGTATCGAAGGTATGAAATTCAATACAGCAATTTCTGCAATGATGGAATATATAAATGCGTTTAATGGTAAAATGCCACGTGCCGCATATGAAATATTGATTCAAATGTTGAATCCGTTTGCGCCACATTTAACCGAAGAAATGTGGGAAAAGTTAGGACACAAAGATATGCTGGTATTCGAACCATGGCCAACATTTGATGCGTCTAAATTAGTCAAAACCGAAATGACAATCGTTGTTTCTGTGAATGGCAAACGCACAAAAGATTTTGTTGTTCCGGTTGATATCAGTGAATCTGATTTAATTGAAACTGCAAAGCAAAATGCAACAAAACAATTAGAAGGCACAACAATTATTAAAACAATAGTTGTTCCAAATAAATTGGTCAATTTCGTGGTAAAGAAATAAAAAAATAAAACCGCCAAAACGGCGGTTTTTTTTATTAAGATATTTTTTGAATTCGTCTGATTCTTTTTTCAACATTATCGAACGGACTTTCCAAAAATGTTTGTGCGCATAAAAATGCCTGTTCGATATCAATATCGTCCGCAGCCAAAGCAATTACATTTATGTCATCGTGAAAACGATCATCGCGGGCCTGTTCTGGTCTGTCAACGCGTGATGCGCGAATATGACGATGGCGGTTTGCGGCTATTTCCATACCTGCCCCGGTGCCACAAATTAAGATACCACGTGATTGGGCATCGTCCAACATTGCGTCTGCCAATTTATCAGCGATATCTGGGAAATCAACAGGTGTATTTAAATCATCTGTTCCCAAATTGACAACATTATATCCGTCTGCCATCAACATTTCATAAATATAAAGTTTCAACCCCACCCCACGATGGTCTGATGCGATATATACGCGTGAAATATCGTTTTTATTCATCTTTTTTGTCCTTTCGTTTTTCCAATTTGCATTCCAATCCAGTGTTTCCTGTGATATTCAAAGTTTTATAAAATAATGTCCCCTGCATTTGTGCGTTTGAAAACACATTGGCAACCTTGACTTTTGCATTACCATTCAAAGAACCGTGTAAAAACAAAGTATTAGCCGTTATATCGCCAATAACATTGCCGCCACGACCAATAATTAATGTTTCACAAACAATATTACCATGAACAACACCATGAATTTGAACTGTGTGATCGGTGTCAATATTTCCTTTTAAATTACAGCCTGCGCCAACAATTGTTGGTGATTTTTTTTCGTCTGCGTTTGTGAATGCCAACATATTTGTCCTTCCTTATTCTTTTACAAAGTTAATTGGATTAAAAGGTGTTCCTTTGTATCTTATTTCATAGTGTAAATGTGGCCCAGTTGAACGACCAGAAGAACCACCAAGTCCGATAACTGTCCCCGGTCTTATCCAATCGCCACGCGAAACCATAATCTTTGATAAATGTCCGTAAAGTGTTGTAAAACCAAGTCCGTGATCAATTTCAACGGTTGTTCCATAACCAGATCTTTCGCCCGCAGAAATAACGCGTCCCGGGGCAACAGCATATAATTCTGTGCCTATATTTCCCGCAAAATCGATACCTTTGTGTTGTTTGTTCTTTTTGGTAAACGGGTCTTGGCGGATGCCAAACGGCGAAGTAATTATTGTATTTGCAACCGGATTGCCCAACGGTAATACCTGGGTCAGACGGTTTAAACCATGCCATTTTTCAATGTCTTTGGCTATCTTTTTGTATTTTCCATCTGCGTTTTTACTCAAATCTACAGGAACGAATTGCCCCCCAATAATTTGATTAGAATAATTGTTCGCTTGGTCTATCAATTTAGTTTCATTTAGCCCAAGTTTTGCGATAGTGTTATTGATTCTTTTTAAATTTTTATGAATTTCGTCAATGTTGTCTTTGGCTAGTTTTGAAACTGCTTCTACAATTTGATGGTCTGCATCGGATATTTCACTGACAGATTCAATAATTTGTTGGTTTTTTTGTTTTAACATATCGTTTTCATTGCGAACTAATTCGAATTCAACGGATATATCAGATATCTTATCAAATTCAGGAGTATAATTTTCATCCCCCATCATTTCCGCAATTCGCGTTTGTAAAAAGTCTAATTCGCCAGCAATTTTTGATTTTGTATTCAACAATGTTTCTTTGTCAGCATCAGATAATTTGTCTGCTTTTAATATTTTATCATCAGTTATATTTAATTCGCGTATCAAACTGTTGTATTTTTTCAGATAGGTTTTCAAATCTGTCATTTGACGGTTATGCTGATTTCGAGTCTGTTCTAATTGTTGTGTTCTTTTTTGTAATAATGGGCGATGATACACATAAACATAGGTTGACCATGCCGCCCAAATAGACATTGTTATAATTGCACAAAATTTTGTAAAACGCCAAAAACTGCTTTGTTGATATGTGGTAACATCACCGTCACTGGTATCCATAATGGTGCAATCACGTGGTGGAAACAGTTTTTCTATGCCGCGCCAAATTAATCTGAAAGGTGCGGTTATCAATTCCCAAAGGGATGAAAAATATCTTGTTATAAAACTAATCATGATGCCACCAGTGTAGACAATATTGCATCAATAGTCAAGCCGTCGCGCAAAATTGCATCGCTGTTCATAGATGTCCCACAATATACGGTCGAACCGGTTTTTGCACCCTGCTTTGCCCGAATTAAAAGTCGTTCTGCGGTGTTTTTTGCACCAAATAATGGGAAAATTTGAATGTCGCCAAAGTGTTTTTTTGCCAGACTGTTTATAACTTTGTCCATGCATAATGCATCAACAATTATACAAAAATATCCATTTGAATCAACGCGCGCAGTTGCCTTTTTTACCCATGTTGAAATGTCAACATTGTGGTGTGCCTGGGCGTTTTGTTGTCCGGGTGTTCCAAAAAAATAAGGCGGGTTCGTTATAACCAAATCAAATCTTTCAGGTGTTGACCATGTGAAAATATCTTGATTTAAAAGATTTATTTCGTAATTATTTAATTCGGCATTTTTACGACAAGCATCCAACATATCATTAGAAATATCAATTCCTGTGATGTTCAATTTTGGGTTTCGTGCCAGTAAACAAAGTGATATCCCCCCCGTTCCTATTCCGACATCAAGAACCTTTTTTGCGTTTTTTGGCGCGAATGCCGCCAGCCACACAGCATCACTGGTTGGATTATATATGCTGCGCATCATAGAAACGCGCCCATTTAATAATGTAAATTTTTCTTGTTTTTCTGACATACCTATATCATAATCTATAAAAATCAAAAGGCAAGTTAATGTTTAGTGAATTATCAATCGTATCTACGGCAATCAGTTCATTTAATAACGCGGCTTTGTTCAGCCCGTATTTCTTTGTAATTGGTTTATTAAGTGTTCCGTTGTTTTATTTTGTATATTTATATGCTAATGATATTTCAAGACATTTAAAAAGGACCCGTTCCACAGAATCTATGATTGGTTTTTGGTCTGTGTTGATATTAGCAATCTGGCTGTTGGTTTTCGGTGGAAATTATGCGGCAATACGCGACGGTATATCATTGCTGCCGATAATGATTGCAATTTGTTTGTTTGTGTCAATTGCATACATAACACAACAGGCAAAATCATTGAATTATTTGACGGTTTTTGATAACAAAAAATCAAGAATTTTTACTTGTATAATATTATTATTGGCTGGTGTTTTTTCTGCAAAACCAGATTTATATGGTATATTATTGCAATTAAGTGCAATTTTTTGTGGGATGATTGTTGGATCCAGATTTAACAAAAAAATTTCTGATATATCTGTGTCAACATTCATATTCGGGTTTATAACAACTTTGATTTTGATGCAACCAGAATTTTTCAGATTTGGTCAATTGGGTAATTTAACTTTGGTTCATTTGGCTGGGATATTATCTGTTGGTTTCCTTGCAACAACAACATTAGTCTTAAAATATACAAATGCCAGATCAAAAATTTATGAAAGTGCATATATAAAATTAAAATGGTTATTCAGAATTCTTGGTGCGTTGGCATTGGTTTTGTTCGTGTTAACAGAATCTGTGCCGGTATTCTTGGGATTATTAGCGGTGGTGGCAATAAACGAAATGTTAACCATTTATCATTCAAAACAAAAAAAATTAGAAATGTTCAAACAATCGTGGGCGTGCATGCTGTTTTGTTTTGGGCTTGTGATAATTTGCCCTGTTATCAGTTGTTTGGGCTTGATTTATTTGTCAGAAAATTCTGAAAAAATAAAAATCAAAGATTTTATAAGCCTGTTATAATTGGTTATATTTATTGAATACAATATTTTTGGACTTTGGTATAAAATATGTCCAGAAATTAACCTTTTTAAAACAGGGATAAAAATTATGGCTACTATTATTGACCCAAGCGCAGTTATTAAACCAGGTGCCGTTATTGGCAACGATTGTAAAATAGGACCTTTTTGTATTGTTGGGTCTAATGTTGTTTTGGGCGATCGCGTCGAATTAATATCAAATGTTGTAATTGATGGTAAAACATCCATTGGGGACGATTCTATTGTATATCCATTTGCGGTTTTAGGTGTAATGAGCCAAGATTTAAAATGGCAAGACGAAGCAGCCATGACAGGATTGCGTATTGGTAAACGCTGCAAAATTCGTGAATATGTTACAATTCATTCTGGTACACCTGCATCAGACGGAACCGAAATTGGGGACGATTGTCAAATTATGGTTAATGCGCATGTTGGACACGATTGCAAGATTGGAAACAGTGTCGTTATGTCTAATTTGGTTCAGGTTGCAGGCCATGTTGAAGTAGAAGATTTTGCGATATTGTCTGGCGGTGTTATGGTTTTACAATTTGCTCGCATTGGACGTAACGCTTTTATTGGCGGAATGAGTGGTGTCGGGAATGATGTTTTGCCATATGCAATTTATGATGGTGCACGTGCTGTGTACCGCACAATTAATCGTGTTGGTTTAATGCGTCATGGTTTTACTAATGAAGATTTACATGCAATACATTCTGTGTATTCTGCTGTATTTGGCAGTGACGAAGGAACTGTTGCGGACAGAATTAATAAAATTCGCAAGGAAGTAAAAAACAATAAATACGCCATGGATGCCATAGATTTTATTGAAAATCGTTCGAAACGTGGTATCGGAACAGCAAAAAATGAAACCCACTAAGAAAAATATAAAAATTTTTATAATATCTGGCGAAGTTTCTGGTGACGTCTTGGGTGCCAAGATAATGCAAGAAATGCCAGGTGTTAATTTTGTTGGGGTTGGCGGACAAAATATGATTGCCCAAGGACTTAAATCGCTTTTCCCTATGTCTGATTTATCGGTTATGGGAATTACAGAAGTTCTGGCACATGCTAAAAAATTAACAACGCGTATAAAGCAAACAATTGATGCGATTATATCCGAAAAACCAGATATTGTTTTAACAATAGATTCGCCGGGTTTTGCAAAATCTGTGGTAACTGGTGTCAGACGAAAAAATATTTTAAAACACACTAAATTTTTTCATGTTGTTGCACCCCAGGTTTGGGCATGGCGTCCTGGGCGTGCAAAAAAATATGCAAAAACATTTGATAAATTATATTCTTTCTTTGATTTCGAAATACCATATTTTACAAAATATGGTCTGGATACGGTTGCTGTTGGACACCCTATTTCAGACGGTCTTGATAAATATAAATCAGATAATTCAAACAGAAAAATAATAACGCTTGTCCCAGGCAGCCGCATGAACGAAGTAAAAAAATTGTTGCCGGTATTTAAAAAGACGGTGGATATGTTGGCTAATTGTGGATATCGCGATTATAAATTTGTAATCCCAACGGTTGAAACAACCAAAGATTATGTGAAAAATCATGTTAAAAATTGGGCGGTAAAACCAGAATTAATCCCGGGCAAAGATCGTTATCAATTATATGCAAATACATATATTGCAATAGTGGCCAGTGGTACTGTATCCGCGGAATTGGCAATAATGCATATACCGACCATAGTTATTTATAAAATGAATCAATTAACAGTTTTGTTGGCACACATTTTATTGCGCGTAAAATGGGCTTCGTTGGTAAATATTTTGATGAATAAAACAATATTTCCAGAATTGTTGGGAAATAATGCCAAACCAGAAAAGATTGTTAATTGTTTGCAACAATTAACATTGCCAAGTGTTCGTAAAAAAATGGTTCAAGAATTAAAGGCGGCAGATAAAAAATGGAATAAATCTGGTAAAAAACCTGCTGCGGTGATAGCAAAAGATATTTTGTCTTTGGTATAATTTATTTTTTATTTGGCCAAAGGAACCTTTGTTGTTACAGTTTTTATTTCGGTGTCTCCTTCTGCGCAATATATAACATTGTTGTCAGTGATTGTAGACATTGATGGACATACCTGCCTTGAAGAAGAAAATACAGTTTGTTGACACCAATAATCATATTTGGCGTTGTTGCTTTGTGACCTTGGTTGACGACATATATATGGAACATTTGCATCTGATGCATAAGAATCTTTGCATAAATTATCGGGGCTGCATAATTCATCTTCGGTTGTGCTGGATCCTGTTGTTGCGGGCAACAAAGGTCTGCATGTCGCAATTGTTCCGTTTTTACTGCGGTATCCACCGTTTTCCCAACATGAACATATACCCCAAGATTGTGTGTCCACAGCAATCCCATAATTTGCAGGACATATATTTTCTTCGGACTTGAAATGGTACCAATAAACCAACGATTTCGGTGTATTATTAGACGAATCTATATAAAAAATACTGTTTGCATTATTGGAATCTATTTGACATAAATTAGACGGTTTATAGCCAAGTTTTTCAGCATTTTTATATTCTACAAAATATCCACCCAGTCCACGACAATGATTGTTTAAATTGTCCAAGATTTTATAATAAACCTCTGTTGCAACACCGCTGGTTCGAATTGTGCGGTTTTTGTCTTCTGTGTTTGCGGAAGAATATACAAAACCATCGCCTGTGGCATATTTATTAAATCCGCCAAATATTTCTTCCAGTTTACTCTTGCATTCTGGGGTTTCTGCAACTTGTTTTGCGCATGGGGATAAAACGGTCTTTTTTTTATCAGTACCATAAAGATAAAGTGAAAACCAATCAAGTGCTTCGCCAGGTGCAAAAAGTCCGCTTTGTGTTGCGTACAGGTTATTATACCCCGTGCCACCAAATTTATCGAAACATTGTTGTGCGATTGCGCGACATGCATTCAAAGAATCTGAATTATCTTTTGTTGTGATATAATCTTGGATGATGCTTTTCCCTTCTTCATTACTGAACATCCCATTGCAAGAATCGATATATTTACTGCACATTTGGGTTGTCAAAGAAATAACAGCTGGCTTTAATAATAAACTGGAATCGCCAGTTAAATTAGCCATTGCTTTTTCAATAGCGGCGCTTTGGTTATCATAACATGTAGCGACCAAATCCAGGCAACTTTGTTTAATTTCTTTTACCTTTGATTTTTGTGCATAATATATGTCTAATAATGCCCTGTCCAGATATTGTTGCCATACATAATCTGCATCTTCGCTGCATTTGTCAAGGGCATCTTGTGCAAATTTTTTTGTCTTGTTTTCGAAAAATTGAACAAAAGAAAGATTGTTTTGAATTGTTGATAATTTTTGGTCTTTTAAATCTACATCTGTTTTAAATGTTAATAATTCTTCCAATTTATAGAAATCGACTACGCCGGTTAATGGTGCCCCTGTTGCAACATCGATATATTGTCCATTGTCTAAACATTTATGATAATTTGCGCCACAAACTTCTTCGCTTTTTATGGCGTTTTCAACATTAACTAAACATGCTGCAACATCATCAGAATTATGTTTTTTTCGATTTTCGACACGTGCCAAATCTAACATGGCGCTGCTTTGGTGTGTGGATGCTTTAAGAGATTTTTTTTGTGCGTTCAATGCAGATTCAACCGAATTGCAATCTTGTTCAATGGCCATTAAATAAGCATTTACAGCGCGTTGTAACGATGCCTTGTTGCAATCTTCTTGGACTGCATTTCTGCATTTTGGATATACGGCTTTGTACAAAGTTGCCCCATTATACGAAGCGATTATTTGGCCAGAATCGTCCATTCCGAATGCATTAGACATGTCTGCAGAAATTGTTACGCTGTTTAAATCTTTGTATTTGCCGCCAACACTTGTATCGCCACCATTAATGGAATTCATGATGGCTTGCAACAATTGTTTTGATGCTGATTTGTCTTCGGTCAAAGCGTCTTCGCCTTCGGATGCTGTTTTCATAGCGATTGCCTGTTCGCGTGTCATACCAACAACATCAAGGTCTTCTGTGAATTCTGTTAATTTTTCACTGGCTTTTTGATATGTCTCAGAAATATCTTGGAATTCAAATACGCGGTCGTTACAAGAACATCTTCTGAAACTGTCGTTTTTAAGTTGGCAGAATTGATCCATACATGTGAAAAATGCGGTTTTACATTGTTCATATTCTGCACCAATACTGGTTTTGGTTTCAGTCTGACTCGCTGCAGCGGAGCGCGCCGTTACGGTTTTTTGTTGTGTCACCGTGCGGGATACAGGTGTTCGTGTTGCAACATTTTTAGTAGCACTTCGTGGTGTTAATATTGAAACATTTTTTGCGCTACGTGCCGAAACAGTTGTTTTTACTGCATTACGCGCAGTGGTTGATCTGGCGGTTTTTGTATTTGTTGTAATAACATTTGTGCTTTTTCCGCGTGATGCCGCATTTTCTGTGCGTGTCGCAGATTCCGCATTACACATGCAGAACGCACAAATCAAGGAAAAACACAGAATTTTCTTCATCTCTTGTTTAATTTTAGCAAATTTATGAAATATAGAGCAAGCAAAATAACGCATATTTTAAATAAAAAATTAATAAATTTTTTCA
>CALYRP010000016.1 GCA_945483255.1 uncultured Pseudomonadota bacterium | reverse complement strand
CAAAAGGAAAAATATTATGACTTATAATGAAATCAGAAAATTATTTTTAGATTATTTTGAATCCAAAGGACACACAATTGTTCCATCTGCATCATTGATTCCTAATGATCCAACATTGTTGTTTACTGTTGCAGGAATGGTTCCATGGAAAGGTATTTTACAAGGTACAGAACCTGCATTTGCTCCACGCGTGGCGGATGTTCAAAAATGTATTCGCGCAGGTGGCAAACACAATGATTTGGAAGATGTTGGTTTTGACGGTCGTCATCATACATTCTTTGAAATGATGGGGAATTGGTCTTTTGGCGATTATTTCAAAGAAGGCGCAATCGAAATGTCTTGGGAATTATTGACCAAGGTTTTCGGTCTGGATCCAAACAGAATTGTTGTAACAACACACATAAGCGATGACGAAGCAACACAAATCTGGAAAAAAATTACCGGCAAAGATGCAATTCGTCTTGATAAAGCCAATTGGTGGTCGGCTGGTGAAACCGGGCCATGTGGACCATGTACCGAAATGCACTATGATTTTGGCCCAGATATTCCAGGTGGTTTGCCCGGCACCCCAGATGAAGACGGCGGCAGATTTGTTGAAATCTGGAATGATGTATTTATGCAATACGATCGTGATGCAAACGGTGTTTTAACACCATTGCCAAAACAAAATGTTGATACCGGCGCAGGTCTTGAAAGATTCGCATCTATTATGCAAAATAAATTAGATAATTATGATACTGATTTATTTGTAAATCTTAAACAGGCTGTATCTGATTTAACAGGTGTTCGCGAAACAGATGAAAACAAATCCAGTTTCAAAGTTATCACAGACCATTTGCGTGCTGTTGGTTTTGCAATTGCCGACGGCGTTATCCCAAGCAACGCTGACCGCGGTTATGTAATTCGCAGAATATTGCGCCGTGCAATGCGTCATGGACAAATATTGGGGCATCGTGGTGCGTTATTATCTGCGCTTTATCCTGCATTGGTTAAAGAGATGGGTGCTGCGTATCCTGAATTAAAAACACAAGAAGCGCACGTTGTTGAAATTATCAAGAACGAAGAAAATTCTTTCGCTGACATGTTACAAAACGGCATGAAATTACTGGAAACCGAATTACCAAAGGTTAATAATAATATGCTGCCGGGTGATATCGCGTTTAAATTATTTGATACATATGGATTTCCACTTGATTTAACCCAAATGATTTTGCGCGACAAAAACATAAATGTTGATGTTGCGGCATTTGAAAAATGTATGAAGGAACAAAAAGAACGTTCACGTGCTGACACACGCGGAACACGTATTTTCTGGGAATCACAAAACGATTTGCCAGATACCAATGATACAGAAAAATACGAAACAAAAACTTCTAGTCCTGCTACTGTTTTGGCAATATTGCGTGGCGAAGAATTTGTAAAATCTGCCGATGCCAATGACAATGTCGAAATTGCGTTAGACCACACGCCATTTTATGGCACCCAAGGCGGCCAAGTTGGCGACAGCGGCGTTTTCAAAATCGGCGATAATATTGTTATGAATGTTTCTGAAACAAATCGTGTTGGCAATGTTGTTATTCACAAAGGGACTTTGGTCGCGCCAATTTCTGTTGGCGATAAGGTTATGCCTGAAATCAACCAACAAAACCGTCAACAAACTGCGCGCGCACATACTGCGACCCATTTATTACAAGCCGCCCTGCGCCGCGTATTAAATGAAGATGTAGAACAACGCGGTTCCAAGGTTGCACCTGATTCTGTGCGTTTTGATTTTTCATTTGGTCGCGCAATGACTGCAGAAGAAAAACAAGCCGTCGAAGATTTGGTTAACGAATGGATTAACGCAGATATGCCGGTCGCCCACGAAGAAATGGATATTGAATCTGCAAAAGCGCGTGGTGCAATGGCATTGTTTGGTGAAAAATATGGCGATACGGTTCGCGTTATAACTGCGGGCGATGTTTCATGTGAATTATGTGGCGGCGCACATATTTATCACACTGGCGAAATTATCAAGGCGCGTATCAACAAAGAAAAATCTATCAGTTCTGGTATCAGACGTATAACAATGTCTGTTGGAACATTGGCAGAATAATGAAACAATTAAACGACAAAGATATCGCAAATATGATTGGGGACGATTTCGTCCCCGATGATATATCCACGAAAAAATCTGTTCGTTCTGAATTACACCTGTCAACACGAATTCCAAAAGAAAACACACCGCCCCCAGCGCACACCACAATTGATTTTCATAATCACACCGAAGAAGAAGCATGGCAAATGCTGGAACATATTGTCACAGATGGCACACGCACTGCAACCGTCATAACCGGGGCCAGCGGCATATTAAAAACTAAATTTCAACAATGGGCAAACGACAGCATTTTAAGTCCACACATTGAATCATATCACGCACTAAATAATGGCAGCTTTGCTGTTAAATTTCATAAAAAACACGATTAATTATTTTGCGCGTTTTGTATATTCTGATGGATTGATTTTATTACCATTCGCGTCGCGCATACCATAATGTAAATGCGGTCCTGTTGAATGTCCGGTATTACCAGACAAGCCCACCTGGCACCCCGCCCCAACATTTTCACCAGATGCAACCATTTGCTTACTAAGATGGCAATATATTGTTTGGGTGCCATCACCATGTTTAATACGCAATCCCAACCCGCAAGTTCCATCATTTATAACGCGCACAACATAACCATCCGCGGTGGCATACACCGGTGTTCCCACAACAACTGCATAATCAATACCATCATGAAAGCTTTGTTTGCCTTGTAATGTTCGTGGTCCATATGGTGATGATATACGTGGATAGCCTGCAACAGGTTCACCCCAAGGTGCCCGTTGTCCCACTGGTATTGCACTGTTTCTGTTTTTACATGTCGGATGCCCAGACGCAAAGCCTTCAACCGTGTTCACTATTGTTTGGGTATTGACGGGTAATTGCACCATTTGTTCATATTTTTTTGATTGTTCAATTGCATTTTGTGTATCAGTTTCACTTTTTTCTGTTTCATATTCAATATTCAATCCGGCATAGGCGCAATTTTTAACACAGATACCGTTTTCATATACCGGACGATATAATTCATAATCTGCGGTTTTTAATTCCATCCTGTCAAAGAAAGATAAATCTTCAAAAGTTTTAGGAAATGATTGGGCGGTTAAAAAACTGTCCGCACGAACAGACAATGCACAAAAAACACCCAACAAAAATGTAAAAACATATTTGTTCATAACAGTATTATATCATTTTTATTGATAAAAAAGAAATCTTTCTTGACCAGATATATGATTTTTTGCTTATATATCACCAACAGGAAGTCGCGAGAGAAAAAACCAAGGAAAGGCACAACAAATGGCAAAATTACATTTTTATTATGGCGTGATGGCATCATCTAAATCTGCACAATTGGGAATCAACGCATTTAATTTTGTTCGCACAGAAAACAAATGGGAAGCCATTAAACCTGCCACAGACAATCGCGATTCTGCAACTGATATCGTTTCACGCATTGGTATTCGCACAAAAGCATATGCATTAAAAAACCTGGACAATTACATGCCGAAACATGGGACACAATTCATATTGGTTGATGAAGTCCAATTTTTTGCACCAAGTGATATCGACAAACTGGTTAAAATCGCAGACAATTCTAAAATCACAATATTTTGTTATGGCTTGAAAGTGGACAGCAACGGCGATTTGTTCCCTGCATCTGCAAAATTATTAGCCGAAGCGGATGAAATACATCAAATGGAAACCGTTTGTGAAATTCCACGTTGTTCAGCGATGGCTTCGCACCATATACGATTTGACAAAGACGGAAATATTATTCGTGGTGGTAATCAGGTAGAAGTTGGCGCATCGCAATATAAATCTGTGTGTCGCAAACATTTTCATAAATTGTACGATGGCGATTTATCTTTGGCGCACTATATCGCAACAGATTACAAAAAATTAAATAAATACTTGCAATCTGAATAAAAAAGGATAAAATATATCTTGTTATGCGCCCATGGCTCAATTGGATAGAGCATCTGACTACGGATCAGAAGGTTGAGGGTTCGAATCCTTCTGGGCGCGCCAGAATAAAACGACACGGTTTTATACCGTGTTTTTTTATTCCATGCGCAACCAAGGATTTGAACCCGGCCAAAGGGTTCGACAACAAGTAGATTACACAATTAGAACGCAGTGTAATCGTCACGGTTGCCGCGCAGGCATTTTATGCCAAGCGTATCCTTCTGGGCATACTGTTTTAAAGTCCTTTGTTTTTATATTGCAACCCTCCCCGTATTGCTTCGCAATCCACCCCGCCCCAGGCGGGGAATTAAAATCGTCACGGTTGCAGTGCCATGAATTCAAAACCTGATTTTGCCGATTTATTTTTACCTTGCGAGAAAATCATAAATATTATACAATATATACCAACAATGGAAATGAGGGAAACAAACATCATGATACTGACAAAACAAAAAATATTGAATTTTATATTTCTGTATTGTGCTGTGTGTTTCTCTGTCGTTGAAGCCAGGGCGGCAGATTGCGGCGCTGGCAAATATTCTTATTTATATAAACAATGTTATGACTGTCCCCCAGGATGTTATTGCGAAGGCGTAAAAGGTGCTCCATGGCATGGACACGTGTATGGTACTGTTGAAGGCTGGTGCAAAGACAGAGCGTCTGACACCGGTTATATGAATAGCCTGGGCTTAAAGTTGTGCGATATCAATTTCCCGATGTCTGCAAAAAACTCTAAATCATCAGAAGATTGTTATGTCACAATCAATGGCAACATGGTTTATAATAAATCCATCACTTTAGAAAAAGGAAAGTATTTACCGGTAAATTCTAGCAACCAAGTACCTTGTGGTTCTCTGGAAGACAGCACACATTATTGTCCAGGAGGAAAAACGGTAAAACCATCGTTCAAAAAATCACAAGGTATTGAAGAATGCACTGGGGGTCAAGTTGTAAACGCATCTAAAACAGGTTGCGAGACAAAATGTGCCGCTGGTGAAGAATTAAAAGATGGTAAATGTGTCAGCACAAAAATTCATTGTATTGCTGGGGAATATTTACCGGCAAACAGCGAATCTTGCGCCGCATGTCCAAGCGGAAAAGTATGTCTTGGTGGTGATTTTGACAAACGATCAATCGATCAAGGTGATGACGGGACTTGTGACGGCAACAACATAATTAATTCAAAAGGAAGCGGGTGTACCCCATGCCCAGCCGGAACAGCACCAAACGAAAATCATACGGTATGTTCTGAAACTGCAATTCATGTTGATCCGGGGTATTATTTACGACCAAACAGCGCGGAACCAACCAGTTGTGCTAACGCTGGTGCAAGAAAATATTGTCCTGGCGGTGATTACAAAAAAGGACCATCTGCAGCGGGAATATTCGATTGTCCATTTAACGGAACCAGCAAAAACCATATAACTTGCAATGTTTCAATCGGCGAAGAACAAATGCAATATGGTCCAGCGGGCAAAAAAGCACCATTGGAAAGCCAATGTTGGTTAAGAACCGACCCGGATGATTACAGAACTTGTATATTTGGAACACGATTTGATGTTTCAAACGATAAATAAAAAAACACGGTTTATACCGTGTTTTTTTATTTATCGTTTTTATTCATATCTTAAACTGTCAATTGGGTTTAATTTTGCAGCCTTTATCGCAGGCATAACCCCAGACACCAATCCAACAACAACTGCGACAGATATTGAAACAATTACTGGCCATACTGAAAATGGAACATTGTAATGTAATATTAACCGCCCCACCCCTTGGGACAAACCAACGCCAAGAATTAGTCCAAACATTGAACCAATAAAAGATATTAAAATTGATTCAGATAAAAATTGTGTAACGATTGTTGATTCTTGGGCCCCAATGGCTTTGCGTATACCAATTTCGCGTGTGCGTTCCGCAACAGATACCAACATCATATTCATAATACCAATTGAACCAACTAATAATGATACCGCCGCAATTGCTATTAATAACAATGTTAAATATCCAGTTACGGTTGACATTGTTTCCATAACCTGTTTCATGTCTGTTATTTGGAAATCATCATCATCTGTTTCTTTTAATTTATGACGTTGCCGCAACAGTTCGCTGATTTGTGTTGTCGCGATATTGTTGTCCGCATCTTGATATAATTTCAAAGCAACCATATTAACAGAATTTGGAAAACGTGAACCGTTTATGCGCTTTTTCAATGTGGTAATCGGAACGATTAACATATCATCCTGGGACCCCATGGCAGAATCACCTTTGGACTTGGTTACACCAATAACAGTAAGTGGGATATTGCGGACACGGATAATTTCGCCAACTGGATTTTTTGGCATACCCAATTCTTCGGCGGTATCTGGCCCGATAACAACATAAGTTGATGCGTTGCGAACCGACATCATATCGATAAACGCCCCGTATTCCATTTCAATATTTTGAACCGTTGCATATCCAGGATAAACCCCAACCATTGATGTCGACCAATTTTTATTTCCATACACAACCTGGGCGCCACTGTTTTCAACAGGGCTGGCCGCGGCGACATCTGGTAATTGTGAAATATATTGAACATCATCAATCGTCAAAGTCATACGATTTCCAGAACGCACGCCCCCGCTTTGTGCGGCCCCAGCACGTATCATAATCGTATTTGTCCCAAGTGAAGAAAATTGATCTGTGATTGATTGTTGCACTGTTTCACCAACCGCAACCATAACCACAACCGCCATAATACCAATAACTATGCCCAACACCGTCAAAAAAGAACGCATTTTGTTTCCACTGATTGACAGCCAAGATTCTTTTAATATATCGCCGATTGTCATTTATTATGTGCCCTTTTTTCAGATTTTAATAACACAGATTCTGTCTTTGGAACCGGGCCATCATATGTCATTCGTCCATCATAAATATGAATTACGCGGTTTGCATATTTTGCAATTTCAAATTCATGCGTAATCATAATGATTGTTATGCCCAAATCTTTGTTTAATTTCTTAAAAAACTTTAATATTTCATTACCCATTTTGGAATCAAGCGCCCCGGTTGGTTCGTCCGCCAAAATTAATTTAGGATCGCCCGCCAACGCACGCGCAATAGCAACCCTTTGTTTCATACCACCTGATAATTGTGTTGGTAAATATGTTTCAAAATTTTCCAATCCAACCAATTTTAACATTGCACGCGCACGTTGTTCACGTTCAACAATCGGTAATCCGCGATACATTAAAGGCAACATTACATTGTCCAATATTGAACGTTTCGGTAATAAATTAAAATTCTGAAACACAAAGCCAATATATTCATTTCTTATTTTTGCTAATTCATCTGGCAAAAGTGTGGTTATATCTTTGCCGTATAATTCATACACACCAGATGATGCAGAATCTAATGCGCCCACAATATTCATACATGTTGATTTGCCCGATCCACTTGGTCCCATAATCGCAACAAATTCCCCAGGATTAATAGAAAAAGTTATATCAAATAAAACCTGCTGTTGTCCGCCTATTTCCAGCGGAAAACTTTTGCAGATTTTTTTCATTGATATAACAGGCACCTGTTTCATTTATTGTTTCCGTTTATTAACGTGGACCGCCGCCCATCATGCCACCACGACGATTATTATTTGTATTTTTATTTGATGAAGATTGACCGACATATCCAATTACAATCTTGTCACCATCTTTTATTTCGTCAGAAATAATTTGGGTTTCAGTCGCTGTTACGATTCCTTTGGTATAAGGAACCAAAATTATTTTTCCGTCCCTTTGAATCGCCAAATGATTTGTGGGATTAATTGCATCATCAGAAACTTCGACGATTTCATTAAAACTGCGTAATAAAAACGCAGAATTGGTCGCTTTCCATACGTCATCTGCAGAATCTACAACAATTGTTACAAAAGCCGTCATCCCAGGCATCAATTTTAAATCAGAATTATCAACATCAATCACAACAGTATAAACAACGACATTAGATGTAGTTGTTGGCGACAAACGAATTTGACGAACCGTGCCTTCAAATTTCTGTGAAGAATACGCATCAACAGTAAATGTAACCGATTGCCCGTGTTTTATCATGCCAATATCGGCTTCGCTGACAGCGGTTTCAATTTGCATTTTTGTTAAATCTTCGGCAATTTCAAAAAGGTCGGGGGTTTGGAAAGATGCCGCAACCGTTTGCCCCTTGTCCACCTTTCTTGAAATAACAGTTCCGTCCACTGGTGATATAATTGTCGCATACCCAAGATTAGTAACAGCCTTGTCATATTGTGATTGTGCGCGAATAACAGACGATTCCGATTGTTCGTATTGTGTTTGCGATTGTTCCATTTCAGAACGCGCAATAAAACCATCATTATAAAGAGATTTGTTTCGATTATATTCATTCTTTGCAAAATTTCTTTGTGATATTGCACTGTCCAATGAAGCCTTGGCTTCGTCAACAGATGCTTGTAATACAGATGGTTCAATGGTTAATAATTTATCGCCCTTTTTCACAGTTGAATTATAATCAACAAAAATTTCTTGAATTGTGCCAGAAACCTGGGAACCAACACTTACTGTGTTAAGTGGCATTATTTCGCCTGTTGCTGTAACTGTTTGCGATATATCGCCGTGCGAAATATCCATTGTAACAAAATTCTTTTTGTTTGTTTGCGGGGTGTTTTTGGACAAGCCCACAACCAAAGCAATTATCGCTGTCATAAATATAATCAGCCATTTATGACGCAAAAACCAATTTTTCTTTTTATTCATTTATCGTTCCTTCGATTTCAGATTTAATATCGCCTATTGCCAACGCGACAGCAGCGCGTTTAATTATTAAATCATATTTTGCAGAATTGTTTTGTTTTTGTGCATTTATCAATTCAGATTGCGCCTGTTGCCAATCAAGCATCGTTGCACGCCCAACACGATACATGCCCGCAGTTACGCGTTCACTTTCCGTTGCAGATTTTAATAATGTTTCTGTTTGCTTTAAAACAGTCTTTGCTGTTTTATAATTTTGATATGCAGTAAAAACATCCAACATTGCCGCATTTGATGTTTGTTGTTCGTTATATTTCGCACGATCATAATCTGCTGATGCTGCACGCGCACCATAAACATTTGCAAACCCCGCAAATAATGGCATTGATGCACGGATGCCGATTGAACCGTTTAATTGATGCGAATCAGGTTCAAAAACACCAGGCAATTTTTCATCATTCCATGAAACAGACCCAGACGCAGAAATAGATGGCAAATTTTTCAAGAACGCCGCATTTCTTTTATGCCACGCCGCGTCTTTATTCGCAGATGCTTTTAATAAATCCGGTCTTTTTTCCTTGGCTATCTTTATCAATTCGTCGATACTTTCGCTTTCCGCATCAGTTCCAAAAGTTGAAGATATATCTGCAATTGTTATTTCTTGATCTGCTGGAAAAGAAAGTTTGGTTAACAATGTCCCCTTGGCAATTTCACGATTGTTTTTCGCACGTTCCAATGCTAATTCAGACGATGCCAATGTTGTTTCTGCTTTATACACATCTGCTTTGGCAACTGAGCCTGCCTTGAATTTTTTATCTGCTGTATCTTTCGCAGTTTGGGCAACACGCAACGCAGATTCAGATGATGCAACATCCGCATCTGCATTTAATAATTCATAATAAGACCCCACTAAACCATAAACAAAATTTTGTACGGTTTCACTGAAATCAAAACCCGCCGCACGATAAAGTGCCAGTGTTTGTGCAAAATCAGATTCGCGTTTCCCAAAATCAAAAATCAAATAAGATGCCGAAATCGATGCCCCAAAATTCCAATCATCCCAATTTTTATTTCTGTAATCTTTACCCGCAGAAACCCCAGCATTAACCGATGGCATATATGCAGAATACGCCGCATTTTTATTAAAATGACTGGATCGTAATGATGCATATGCCGCCGCAGTTTGTGGATTACGACAAAGTCCCAAATGAACAACATCTTGCAATGTTTGAACAGAATCTGGAACAGTGCGCCTGGTTGCACAATCATTCGCACCAAATGCGATTGACGGCATAATTGCAGCAACTATAAAAAATCGCTTCATGTGTAAAGGCTCCTACATGAATAATATCCTAGTACACCGCAATAAAAAACGCAAATGTTTTTTATCACAAATACCTAAGAACAGACTGTTTTCACCGACGCAGAAAAGCGATTGCATACTGAACATAAAACATTTTATATACGATTCGACTACGTTTTTTACTTTGTGTATTCTTTCCTATGTTTTTAATGCTATTTTCTAATTATAATTGAATTGTTTGATAATAATCACAATAAATGGTATTTTCTAGTTGGTAACACAAACGGAAGGAGGCCACAAAAAATGACACATTATCAAATATGGCATGCAATTGAATTATTCGCACACGCCCACGGGCTGTCTTGTTCGGGGCTTGCAAAACGTAGCGGACTAGATCCAACCACGTTCAACAAAAGCAAACGTTTGACACAATATGGTCAAGAACGCTGGCCATCAACATGCAGTATTTCAAAAATATTGTCTGCAACCGGTTCATCCGCAAAAGATTTCTTTAAATTTATCAACGACGATCCAGAAACGAAAGACAGCAAAGAAAAGTGTGAACAAAAAACAGGTCAAGCAGATTAAAAAACTGCTTGACTTGTCATATAACACAGTATATTACTCTGCTTGCTATTCGGGCATAGTTCAGTCGGTAGAACAACGGACTGTTAACGACCAGAGAGGCACCGTTCCCCATCACTACAAACCTGAAATTTTCCGCGGATTTCCGCCACAGTTTTGGCAATGTGTTATATACGATTCCCTGCTCTGATACCCCACAATACCCCCGACAAACGAATAAAAAGTTATGCAGGTGTTACATATTTGCAGTTATACATTTGTTATATACGGCACTTTTGTTTTAATAATAAACATCTTGATTTTCTAAATGATTTTCTACGATATTTATTGATATGTCAACATCAGAAATGCCCAAATATTCAAACACAATTTTTATACTTCTTTGTATTTGCATAGAATTATGTTCAGAAGAAAATTTTATAAAGTCTTCTTCCGTAAATTCCTGTTCTGGAAGTTCTGTAGTAAAGGCAACTCGTTTCATAAAAACACCTGTTATTATTTGTCACAACATTGATTATGGCATTTTTCTTTGGGCTTTCCAATAAAAAGTTTTAAACATGTAACATCCATCTGCGACGAGCTGTCAGACCCCCACAATCTGGGCGCG
>CALYRP010000015.1 GCA_945483255.1 uncultured Pseudomonadota bacterium | reverse complement strand
AAGTATCGCAGTGCCAAGCTCCCGGAACTCCGTTAGGAATTTCGTGACCGTCAACATACCTTGAATTTCCCACAGAAATTCACTTTGTTAACATTACGAATAAACAAATGACCATTAATTTTTGCATCGCATGGGATTGTGTATTTATTCATATTTTGGATATACAAATTACCGTTAACCTTTACACCATTGGATAAAACCGGGGCATTAGAACCACGTTCAACGATAACTTCACCAGACAATGTTTGTTGTGGCAATTCGTTTGCAGGCACAGACAATTCACGAACAATTTCAGGTTTTTTTACACCAATTGTACGAATTTTTGGTGTGATTGTTGTTTTTTCATCAATCTTGACCGGTTGTACTGGTAATGTTGTTGAAAATTTACGTTGAACAACACGACGATTATCATTATTTTCTTTTTGCATCATAACAACATTTGATTTGTTTGCATTTGCAGATTTTTCACATTTGTTACAACGAACAAAATCTGTAATCAAAGACAAGAATAAAACAATTATTGCAACCAACAATGTCAGATTAATCATACCAACAATATCGATGCTTTTTAACCAATTCCAAATTGCGCGACAAATACGGCATAATAAATTCCACAACCATTTGATTGCGCGCACAGGATAAGAAAGAACCTTTTTAAACCATTGTTTAATGTTCTGTTTGCATGTGTTACGCGCGGCTTTTTTTATTTTCTGTGATTTATTCATGTTAAATCCTTTTTTGATTTACTGTAAATATAGACAATATTTTTTATTTGTCAAGCATTTTGTCAAAAAATATAAAAAACAGAACGCGCAAAACACGATTTACGAAATATTTTATAAATGCGTAATTTCAATATCTGGTAATATTTCTGCTATCCCACACACAACTTATGCGTGCGGCATTCAACACATCCAGAAATGCTTCTGGGCTTTTACCACTGAAACCAATTGTAAATATCTTTGTCATATCAGTATAAAAATAGCCCATTAAGCATTAAATAGCAATGGTTTATCTTATGTGTAAAAAATATTCAATGGCAAACAGGTAACAACCACATAACTTCCGTTGTAAAAGCAAGGAAATATTATTGTTGTAAAAATCAAAACAATTGACTGTGGGTACATATTAAATTATCATACAGAACATGAAAAAATATTGCTTGTACATAATTTTTTTTGTGTTACTGGGATGTTCAGCACAAGATAAATCTGTTGAAATAGAACCTGTATGTCGCGAAACAGGTTGTTTTAAATGGACTGATAAAAAGCAAGCTGTTAAATACTATGAACAACTTCTTGATAATGTCGTCTCTCTCGAAACAACTTCGCTAACATACGAACAAATAGATGCAATGCTGTATCTGTCATATATTTATTTAACAGACGATAATTATAAAGATATAGAAAAAGCCAACAAATTGATAAACATCGCTAAAAAAGCAATATGGCAAGATTGTGACGGATATCATGGACATTATGATAATTTTTGTTATTTTCAATATTATCAGGATGAAATACCAACTTTTGTAAATAATCTGGACGATGCGATTATTATTTACCAAATGACATTGCCATGTGTTTATATAGATATGGTACAAGAAAATGAAAAAGCAATCGGTATCATAGACGGCTATTTTGGCAGTTCCAGAGACGCAAGTATACCGACATTATGCAATAATTTTAATCCATATGATATCGTAAATATAGATGATATTGCTAATCTAAAAGACTATATATTTTTACAAAATTTAAATAAAGAACCTGAAACAGAAGGTACTATGCGATTTGGTTTTACGCGAACAAGATATCATGATTTTGTGTACATGTTAACATATCCCGCACATTATTTTAAAACAAATAAATTTGAAGAATTGCATATTCAACAAACCGGTATAGATAATGACAAAACAACAAAATTTTTTGCGTATGAATTGGAAAAAGAAATTTATAAGCATCCTGATTTAGAATGGGCGTATAATAAAATGATAGATTCCATTAAACAATATTATGAATCGTCTTTGAAAATGAATAACAAAGATGCTGCCAATTATGCCCGTATGACAGCATCTATGATAATTTTGCAAGATATATTTATCAGGTAAATTTCTATTTGGCATCTATAAACATTTTATAAGTCCATTCCCGTCTAGATTGTTGAACATCTTTTCTCTGTCTTGCTTCCTTTCCCGCTGTCTGCCAATCGCGATTATCAATCGCTTGAAATAACTTTGGCCAATTGTTATCAGAAAATTTTTTGTTTCATGGTTAATATTCTACATTGATAATCAAATCAGTCCATTGTTTTTGAACCTATTTCCGATTGAAATAGAAACGACAACCATCTGATAATAAATAAATTGTATTCGGTACAGATTTATAAAATGTTTCAATTGTTTTATCACCAGATTTAATAAAGAATTCTTGAGCATTTTCATCGTAATCATATTCGCCGAAGATAATATGAGTATCTTTAATTTTATTTTGTGTATCATATGTGTAATACGCAAAACTGTTTTTATCAATTTCAATATAAGAGTTTTTGTAAAAACGACTCGCAGTATCTTCGCAATCTGTGGTTATATGTCCAACGTATTCAAATCGTTCAAAAGACCACTTCCCACATAAATCACATGACTGGCTGTTAGCAGAACTACAGCCGAACAAAAACACTAAAAGCAACAAAATCTTGTTCATGCATCACAGTATAAATATTATTGTTGTAAAAATCAATATATACCATTTTTATACATATCCCATTCGTGTTGTCTGCGGTTAATTAAACCGTTTGATATCTCTCCTTGCGAACGATTCCATGCTTTCCATGCGGATTCTAAATTTGGATATACAGAACTATGAAATTTCTGGTTGTTGATATATTTTACTACTGTTGAAGTTGCAAAATTTCTGGCACCTATATTGTATGCCAAAGATACCAGTGCGTCGTATTGATTTTGAGATAACGGAACAAAAATATTATTTTTTACCGCACGTTCAGCTGTTGCAATATCAGAACGCAATAGTTCTGCGGCCACATTTTCTGTAATTCCATTTCTAAAATCTTCGCCAGATTTTATCAAATGTCCATAACCAATAGTTGCGCCTTTGGGTAATGGTTCATTTGTATTTACCGGAAGACCTGTTTGGTCATCATAAATAATGTGTTTGCCTTGTTTATCTAATATTTTGTCTTCTTTATCTTTTAACCAAGAAAGCCCTTTAGAACTGATTTTCATGTTTTTCATGTTTTCCATTTTTTCCTTTCTTAATTCTTCATTTATTTTTACTTCTGTCCAATGGCCGGGTTTTACAGCGCCATTTTCTTTAATTTTATTTTCTGTTCTGAAATTATCTATTGCATTAAATAATCTTTGATTTGGATATTGGTTTAATTGTTTATAGGATTCGCCGGCACGCGTGTCAGGTTTATAATACCCTAATTTAGTCAATGCCTTTTTTAACCATTTTATATCACGTGTATCTACATTTCTATCACTGGCAACATCTTGACGTAAATGAGAAGCGTGATAATCTGCGTTTTCTATATTGTCCGCACTTAATGTGCAATTACAATTCGGATGAAACGGTGGTCCAGACACGACTTCGTCGTCAACTATCAAAGCAACACAGTTGCCGCAATCACCACCGCAATCTATGGTAGCATAAGTATGTTCAACTTCATCATATTCTTCTTCCCAATCTTCGTCAATTTCATCATCGGTTTCATCTGCTGTTATTTCCGGTTCTATGTTTGGTGGATTTGCATAAACATCTATAACTAATTCACCATTTTCATTCCAAGTGGCGCCTTCCCACATATCGCTCATAATAAAATCTCCTTTGGTAAATAAAAAAGTCCGCATAAAGCGAGCAATAAAAACGGCGCAATAATGCGCCCCAGATTGAGAAATATTATACCATAAAACTGCTCAAAAATCAACAAAAACGGAAAGACAATCTTGGCGCGCCCAGCAGGATTCCCTCGCTCGGCACAAAATTGTGCCGGCTGCGGGGCATTCGTTAGCTCTCAAACTTCGCGTGTGCTCGTTTTCGCTTACTCATTGTCGAACAAGTTCTCGCCCTGGGACTTGATGCATAAATAAAACCGAGATAAACTCGGTTTAATTTCTGGCGCGCCCAGCAGGACTCGAACCTGCAACCCACAGATTAGAAATCTGTTGCTCTATCCAATTGAGCCATGGGCGCAACAAATGGGATTTTATATTAAAATTGTCCCAATTGCAAATATTTTATCTTTTTACATTTACTTTCAAGAAAACTTTCTTGCCACGTTGAACCATAATTGATTCGCGTGGTTCGACAATGTATTCTTTGTCTGTAATCTTTGCGCCATCAATTTGGATACCGCCCTGTTCTATCATACGGCGCGCTTCGGATTTAGAATCAAATAATTTAACCGCGACCAAGAAATCTAAAATTGGCATTGGTGCATTCATTTCCAAATCAAAACTTGGTGCGTTTTCAGAATTACCACCGCCGAACAATGCGTTTGCCGCATCTTCTGCTTGTTTCGCAGCCACTGTTCCGTGTGCGATTTCAGTTGCCGCAAATGCCAAACGTTTTTTTACCGCGTTTAATTCTGCACCCTGAGCCTTGATTAATTCGTTAATTTCACTTAACGGGATTTCAGTAAATATTTTCAGAAACTTTTCAACCAAATCATCCGGTGTATTGCGGAAATATTGATAATATTCATACGGGGATGTTTTATCTTCATTAACCCAAATCGCATTACCTGCTGATTTGCCAATTTTATTACCATTAGAATCTGTAATTAATGCGGTGGACAAAACATAAACTTCGCTTCCACATTTTTTACGAACCAATTCAACACCCATTACCGCGTTACCCCATTGGTCTGCACCGCAAAGTTGCAGAACACAATTATGTTCTTTGTAAAGTGTCAAGAAATCGACCGCCTGGAATGTCATATAATTAAATTCAAGGAATGTCATGCCGTTTTCAAGACGCTTTTTAACACTTTCCATTGATAACATACGTGGAATTGTAAAATCCAATCCATATTGTGCCAAGAAATCCAAATGAGAATAGCCTTTCATCCAATCATAGTTATCAACCATTAAGGCACCATTATCTTTATCTTCAAAATTTAAAAATTTAGAAAAAGATTTTTTTAAACCCGCAATGTTTTTTGCCAGCGTTTCTTCGCTCATCATCGGGCGGCCTGTATCACGACCAGATGGATCACCAATACGCCCCGTGGCCCCACCAACCAAAGCGATTGGTTTATGCCCATATTTTTGCAACCAACGCATCATCATAACAGGCACCAAATGCCCAACATGTAATGAATCTGCGGTTGGATCAGAGCCCAAATAAGCGACTATTTTCCCATTATCCAGCAAATTACGGACCGCGTCCATATTAGAACTTTGATTAATAAAACCACGTTGTTGTAATTCTTCAAATAATGTATTCGACATATCAATATCCCTTGTTTTATCAAAGGTATTATAACACAATATTTATTTATTTAGTATTATTTTTGTCTGTTTTTACAATAAGCTGCTATTTTAGCCTCCAGACTTTGTTTGAATTTTTTTGATGCTTTAACAGCCACTTGTCTGTGTTTTCTGCCACCAATATGAACTGTGGCATACCACACAGAAACATCTGGTGTTTCTATGTGTTGAATATCAGAAATAGATATATTTGTTTCTTTTGACATATTGTTTGCCATATTATCTTACTAATTGTCTTGTGATATTCATTGTGGCACTACGTCTGCCAATGACATCAAAATAAGTTTGTTTGACACCTGTAGCTTCCACAGTATATCTAGATCTAATTGGCAAGAAAGTTGTTCTTCCGATTATTCTTACTTTCATATTTTATCCTTTTTTTTATTAGGGTCAAAAAACCGCGCTTTTTTCAAAGCGCGGTTTTTTTCCCAGGCTTTGATTTTAGCCTAACATTTTTGCAACTTCGTCGGCCAAATTGTCTTCGCGTTTTTGGATGCCTTCGCCCAAAACAAAGTATGCATAACCGGCCAATTTACCACCATGTTCTGCAATTACTGATTTAACTGTTTTGGATGGATCCATAACGAAAGGTTGTTCTTCCAATACAGATTCAGCATACCATTTGTTGATGCGGCCTTCGACCATTTTTTCAACGATGTTTTCAGGTTTACCGGCTGTTGCGCCAGATTCAATGAAAACTTTCTTTTCACGTGCAACTGCATTTGGATCAACATCTGCAATTGTCATAAATTCTGGTTTATTAGCAGCAATGTGCATTGCAATTTTATTACCGATTTCATCAATGCGTGCGTCATCACCATCAATAGCGACAACAACACCAATTTGTCCCATACCTGGAACCAAAGCATTGTGAACATAAGTAAAGATATGGTCACCATTAACTTTGGCAATACGGCGCAAGCTCATATTTTCACCAATTGTGGAAATAGTTGCAGCAATATCGTCTTTCACAGCATTCATTGTTGCTTCGAAATCGCCTTGTAATTCAGCGGCTTTTTGTGCAACATTTGCAACCAATGTTTGGAATTTATCGTTTTTAGCAACAAAATCTGTTTCTGCGTTCAATTCAACAACGCAACCCATTTTGTCGCATTTAACAACGGTTACCAAACCAGATGCAGCAACACGGCCAGCTTTTGAAGCAGCCTTTACGATACCTTTTTGACGCAACCAATCGGCAGCGGCTTCGATATCGCCATTGTTTTCAATCAATGCTTTTTTGCAATCCATCATACCTGCGGAAGTTTTTTCACGCAGTTCTTGAATCAATTTTGCTGTTACTTCTGCCATTTGTTATTCCTTTCTTTATATATTATTATTTTGCTTCTGCTTTGTCTGCCAATTTACTGCGACGAACTTCGCGTGCTTCAGAAGTTTTTGATTTTTGTTTCGCTTCTTTAACTTTTACATCGTGTTCGTATTCTTCCGCGGCAGCCATTGCATTATCAGATGCTTCTTTTTTACCAGCAGCCCCACCCAATCTTTTTTCGATACCAGACAAAATAGCGTCAACGAACAAATCACAATACAATTGTGTTGCGCGAGATGCATCATCATTACCTGGGACTGGGTAATCAACTAATTCTGGGTTAGCATTTGTATCACAGATAGCAATTGTTGGGATGTCTAAATTTCTTGCTTCGTGAACAGCATTCAATTCACGTGGAACGTCAATAACAATCATCGCCTGTGGAATGCCGTGCATTTCCAAAATACCGCCGAAAATATCACGTAATTTTGCGACTTCTTTTGTCATAACACCGACTTCTTTCTTGGTTAATCCCAATTTGTCAGCATTAGCAATATCATTTTCCATCTTTTTCAAACGACGAATGCTTTGTGAAACAGTTGTCCAGTTTGTTAACATACCACCCAACCAGCGATTGTTAACATAGTATTGACCGCAACGTTCTGCCGCGTCTTTAACAATGTCTTTTGCTTGGTGTTTTGTGGCAACAAACAAGATTTTACCACCAGCCGCTGCGATTGCTTCCAATGCAACCAAAGAACGATGCAACAGTGGTGCTGTTTTATTCAAATTGATAATATGAATTTTATCTTTTACGCCATAAACATATGGTGTCATTAATGGATTCCAACGACGTGTATGGTGTCCAAAATGAACGCCTGCTTCCATTAATTGTTTCATAGTAAATGTTGGCAATGCCATGATTTTATCCTTTGTTTTCTGTTGTTATCCTCGGAGATGGGTGTAAAAAAACCAAACGAATTTGGACAGAAATTATACCCGTCACCTGTGTTATTCGCGCAAGCGCGTAAGCGCATATTAAACAATTTTTCCAGAAAAATCAAGTTTTTTATAAAAAATTATCTGGAACGTTCTAAAACACAAATACCGTTTTTAAAATATGCGTATTCGTTGAAGTTTATAACTTTTTTATCAAAGTCCCAGTTTTTATACTTTTTTACCAGTTCTGCCATATAAAACCCAAAAATTTGGTCATTTCCTTCGACAAAGAATTGCGTTACAATTCTGCCACCTGGTTTTACATGTTCCATTAACGACAAAATTACATTTTCATAATCAGCACCGCGCACATAATCAAAAACATTCGACAAATGCATAAAATCATAAGATTTTGTTAATTTTTTACCAAGTTTACATATGTCTGACATGATAAAATTATACGGCTTTGTTATATGTTCGCGCAATTTATAATATTCTGATTCTTTTAACAACGACATGCTATATAATGGCGCTGATTTGCGCGCAAAAATCGGGTAATCTTTAAGCGCATAGATATAATCGCGTTCCGTTTTATTTAAATTACTTAAAACCGTATCAAGATGTTTAACATTTGTTATACGTAATGAAGCATTATACAAATCAGTCAAAAAACGCGTATATTCCAAGTAATTTAATGAATTTAATGCCGCGACTTTCATGTCCATCATGCATTTTGCATTATAACTGATATCGAAAGTATCAACATTTTTTGCACCCGACAGCGAACAAAATAAAGGATGATCACCAGATGCCGCAACAACCAGCGCATTTTCGCAATTTTTTGGCATACAATTCATCGCTGCCGGCAAATATTCATTGGTAACAATATATGCACTGGAATACGTGCAAAAAACCGTACGATACACATCTTTTCTTGCAATATCATAATCTGGTATAAAATCCATTATTTTCACCCTGTTCTTGTCAATTATTTGATACGTTCAAAAACGTGTATACGTTGCATTTTTTTCATCACAAAACGATTATCAGACATTGAAACTATTTTTGGACCAATAAAATCCAAATAAAAGCAAATATCGTCTTCAAATGCTTCCATTACTATCCGCCCCCCAGGATTTACAAATTTCATTATTGATAAAAGCAGTTTCTTGAAATCATTTTCTATAAGATAATCAAAAATATTAGACAAGTGTATAAAATCATAAGATTTTGTCAAAGAAGTGCTTAAATTAACAATATTTGAAAGTATAAAATTGTATGGTTGCGTGATGGTTTTACGCAATTTCTCGTATTCCATGAATGTTGGTAAAACACCCGCTGTGCTTGGGCGTGGACCACATACAAACAAGCCTTCGTCTTTCAAAAAATGAATATAATCAGATTCAATTTTTGGTAATCTGTACAATATTTCATCCATTTTATTAATGTCAGTTATGGGATGTAAATTATAACGTCTCATATATAAACCGTCCAAAAAATCCCCATATTCAGAATAATTCAATGAATTTAATGCCGCAACTTTGATGTCCATTATACATTTTGCATTATAACTGATATCAAAAGTGTCAACATGTTTTGCACCCGACAGCGAACAAAATAAAGGATGATCACCAGATGCCGCAACAACCAGCGCATTTTCGCAATTTTCCGGCACAAAACGCATAGATTTGCGCAAATCTTCGTTGGTGACGATGTATGCGTTAGAATACGTTCCAAACGGATATGCATTTAGAATACCGCTTTGGCGTATTTGTTTTTGTGCAACTTTATAATCTGGTACAAAATCCATTTATAAAACCCTGTTAATTATCACAAACACAACTAGCACAAAAAATAATAATTGTCAATACATTTTAGACAAAAGCCTATTTTGACAATTTTATTGACAAAATCATTTTTTGAACTATATTTATAGTGGGTGGTGAGAATGAAGTCATTCAAGAACATCTTTATCATATCTTTCGCAGTTGCTTTTGCAACCATTAGTGCGTTTGGCGCACCAAATTGCCAAAATGCGATATATCGCAACGCGCATCCCGAAAGATGTCAACAATATCAAACAAACAACAGTAATACTTTTTTGGCCATACTGGGCGGTGCAGCACTGGTCGGTGTTGGTGTTGCATTGGCGGCACAATCATCCGGGGATCATGGAAAATCATCCACTATATCAAATCAAAACACATTTCCGCGTTTGGCACTTTCTTCGAACATCACAACAAATTACGAATTAAATGATTTGATTCAAAATAAAAAAATTTATTCCGCAAACATTGATTCTGATGCAGGATTAATTAATACAAATATTATAAATCAAATAAAAAACTCTTCCGATTATCAAAGAAATCAAAAACAATATGATATTATCAATTTCGCGGCAGCAACCGCACGCGGATTAAGCGGAAAAAATATAAAAATCAACATAATCGATGATTTTAACAGATATCATGGCCACAGCGTTTATGAAATTGCATCAAACATCGCAAAAGATGCAAATGTAACAAAAAACAATATTGGAACGGTTTCTGGGGCATTAAATTCATACGATAATATCGCAAATCAAATATATCAATCGGGCAAACAAGATATTTATAACGCTTCTTGGCAAATAGAATCGACAAACGATATAAATGCCGCGCGCGCTGTATATAACGATAAAAATTCAATAAAAACATATTCTGCTGCACAACAATATATGTATAATATAACCAGCGAAAATTTTATCACACAAATCAGAAATTCTGCAATTGATAACGATGCCATATTTGTTTGGGCAGCCGGCAACGAATCAAAAACAGAAAGCGGTGCTTTGTCCGCCATGCCGTTGGCTTTTCCTGAATTAAATGGGCATTTTGTAAATGTCGTTGCAGTTGATAACAATCAAAACATAGCATGGTACAGCAACCATTGTGGCATAACACAAAATTATTGTATTGCCGCACCAGGTTCGGCATGGAATACAGACGCACAAAATTATAACAGCGGCACCAGTTTCGCTGCACCTGTTGTATCAGGCGCAATTGCTACAATCAAAGAAGCCTTTCCGTATATGAACGCCGAACAAATAACACAATTATTGTTCGTTACAGCCAAAGATTTAGGCGAAATTGGTGTTGATTCCGTTTATGGGTGGGGTTTATTAGATATGGAACGCGCAACCCGCCCTGTTGGAACACCGCGTATTATTTTATCAAATGACACCATACAACCTTTGAATTTATCAAATGTTTCAGGAATTGCGGCAACAGCATTGAAAAAAGCAAATATTCAAATCGCATTTGTTGATGATTTTAACCGCGCATTTATAACAAATCTTTCTGACAATATAAAAGTTATACCATATGGTCGCGGATTTGAAAAATTGACAGAATCAGAAAACGATGCGATAACCTTGTTTGATAAATTTGAATTTGGGTTTAAACAAAACTATTTATTAGAATCATCTGGATTGGTTTCTGTAAAAACAAATAATTTAACTAATTTTATTGGATACAAGAACAGTTTTGATTTTCATAACATACATTTCTATCAAAATGCACGTATGGGGGTAAACAATCCTGTGGTTGCTGAAAATTCTATAACATCTGAATTTTCAAATATATATACAGCATCTTTGAAAGTCGGCGCAAAATATGAAAAATTATCACTAGAAATCGCAATTCCAGACACAATTATATACGGCAATATGTTCTTGGACATTCCTGTTG
>CALYRP010000014.1 GCA_945483255.1 uncultured Pseudomonadota bacterium | reverse complement strand
ATAATAAGAAACATGGAACAAGAAAAAATTCTTAAATTTTTACAAAAACAATTTCCAAACCAAGAAATCATATTTATTGGTTCTGGGTCTGATTCAACTGCATTCAAGATTGGTAATCGCGTAATACGTGTTCCGCATAAAAAAGATAACGCAGCCCTTTATTTACACGAAGCATCTATATGTAATGCCATCAAAAAATATATCGATTTTGATATACCAAATATTACCATTCATAACGATGAAATATTATGGATTGAACATAAAATGATAACGGGACATAAATGGTCTTGGCATAAATTTATGTTTCATCCAATCAAACAAAGAAATCTGGCAATCAGTTTGGCGCGCTTTATGGCACAATTACACAGCAAAAATGTTGCCGATGCGGTCAAAAAGGCAAAACATATAAAAAACTATGAATTTACTTACATACCATATAAAAAAGTTTCACCATACATAGAAAAATTTCTGCATAAATATCAGATAGATTTTTTTCATAAAAATTATGCAAAGATAATTTACAAAAATGTACCTGACAGCGATATGGTTTTATGCCACCTTGGAATCAAGGGGCCAAATTCCGTTGTTGATGAAAACGGTTGTATTTCCGGGGTGTTTGATTTCTGCAATGCGGGTATATACGAACGCTGGCGTGATATGATTTTAATATATTTAATGGCGGGGCCCGGTTTATACAGGACATTTTGTCGCGAATACAAACGAATAACTGGGATAAAAGTTGATACTGCGCGAATAAAAGATTTGGCTGCCGTTGAATTTTTATGGGCCAAACGTTGGTATCACAACGATAAACTGGTGCCGCTTAACGACATATTTTTAAAGAAAAATATCGCCGGTGCAATGGCAAGATTTCACAGAATGCCTAAATTTATGAAATGGTGGTGGTATTTTATACAATAAACAAGTTGTATTAAAAATTTCTTCACTTTTGTAAATACGATGCTACAATTTCCCCACAACAAATAAAAATGGGGTAAAAACAAATGGCTAAACAAGATTTAACTGGCGAACAAATGACTGTTTTGGCTGCGGCGCTTGTTGATATAAAACACGATGCTAATTTTGTAAAACTGGAATTCGATACCAGATTGACACCAAAACAAATACTGGACACATTAAGGGCTGCGGGTATTACCGATATTCGCAATCATTATGAAAATATGTCTGGATTTGCAATGACACAGTACATATTAGAATTAGATTATCAATATTCGCCGCAAAAGAAAATTATTGATAATCTGGAACATCAATTTGTTCGCATGTCTGCATTAAAAAAATTATTTGTTAATGGTGGTTTAAAATTATCACGATTTGAAAAACAATATTTTCATAATAAAAAGAGATAAAAATGTCAGAAAATAGAATTGTTCGCGTTGGTGTTGGTTTGTGGGTTTTAAACGACCAAGGTAAAGTTTTATTGGGCAAACGTTTATCTAAACACGGAACTGGCACATGGGCACCCCCGGGCGGTCATCTGGAATTTGGAGAAAGCATCCAATTGTGCGCATCACGTGAATTATTCGAAGAAACGGGATTAAGAATTCCACTTGGGACAATTGAACCATTTGCCACAACAAACGATATATTCTATGGCGAAGAAAAACATTATGTAACCGTCCATTGTCGCACAAAAATCGATGCTGGATTGGCAAACGCAATCACAGTCAAAGAAAAAAACAAATGCGAAACATGGCAATGGTTTGATTTAAACAAATTACCAAGCCCTTTATTTTTAAGCGCACAGAATTTGCTTAAACAAAAAACATTATAAAAAATATACTTGTATAAATTTGCTAAAGAAATTACAATACACAATATGAAGAAAGGAATTTTCGTTTTTCTTTTATCTGCTTGTGTGTGTGCAAATTCATTTGCAGTGGATGGTTATATATCAAAAAGGTTTAATACAATTACTTCGCATAATGATACTTATCCATATGTATTAAATAACACAAAAGCCAACACACAAAACACAAATACTAAAAATGCTGCATCTGCGCGTCGCGCCGTTGTTCAACGCCCACAAAATGCACGCGCAACGACACAACAAAAAACTGTCCCTGTATCAACACAACCGCGTCGTGTCGTTCAAAGAACAAACAACAACGCACGTGCGGCAACCGGTCAATCAACTATGCGCAATACATCAAATTCTGTGCCACGTATGGCAACATCTGTTCGGACCGCAACCAACGCACAAACAACAACTGTTAATGTGGCATCAAACGAAAAAATTTCTTCACAAAGATGTTTGGCCGATTACAAAGAATGTATGGAAGGTTATTGTGAACGTGAAGATACTGCGTATAACCGCTGTTATTGCAGTGCAAAACTGGCACAAATCGATTCAAAATATCAAAATAAAATCGATGAATTGATTCAACAAATTATCAAATTACAATACGGGACATCCACAACCAGCGATGAAATCAAAGAATATTGGGATAAAACTGTTGGCATACAAACAAATGATAATCCATGGGTTAACATAGATAACGCACTTAATATTGAATGGGCTGACACACAAAGTCGCGTTCGTGGTCAAAATGCGTTTAATACAGGACATCAATATTGTGTTCAACATTTACGCGGATGTTATTATATGGCATCTAATTTACGTGATGCATATAAATCTGAAATTGCCCGCGATTGTGATACATATGAAAAAAGTCTGCAAAAAATCCAATCTGCTGCAGAAAGTGTTGTGGAGAGTTACAAATGATTAAATTTATAGGCGCAAAATATAGTCGTGGCGCGACTGCAAAAATATTAAATAACACAGGTCCCGCATTGGCACCTGATGCGATTCAAAAAATGTTCCCAAACGCCGATTGGAAAATGTTAACACCACAAGAAATCAGCGATGCAGAATGTATGGCTGATAGATTTGGCGATGCATACAACATGCATAAATTAATATATCCAAACACACCATGTGAAAAACATATTTTTGTTGGTGGCGACCACAGTGTAAATTTTTCGCATTTTGCAGCAATCGCAGATCAATATCCAAACGAAGATATTTGCCTGGTTTACTTTGATGCCCATCTTGACATTCATACCCCAGAATCATCAAAAGCAGAAGCATCCGGCGCACCACACGGAACAAATGTACGACATCTTTTGGGCGAAGGCGACAAAAGATGGCTTGATTTACCAAAAAAGAAACCTGTATTAAAACACGAAAATCTTTTTTATTTTGGTTCGCGTTCGTTTGAACCATCTGAAATAAAATATGTCAAAGATAATAATATTTTTTACAGAACACCCACGCAACTTCAAACAAAAGACGATTGGACAAACGCATTCAAAGAAGTTCGCAATCGTATTGGAAATAAAAAATTTGTTGTTTCTTTCGATTTTGATGGTATTGATGCAAAATATTTCAAGGATGTTTGGGTCCCAGAATCAAATGGTTTATCACTTGATTTTGCACGTGCATTTGTAAACGAATTTATTGATGCAATCAATTTTGAATTCGTAGAATACGCTGTATCTGGCGACAAACAATCTGAAGATATTGTACGCGAATTAATTAATATTGTTGCAAGGTCGTTTGATTAATTATTTTCACATTTTAAATTATGTTTATAAATATTACGCGCCAAATCATCGCTGATTTTTTCCCAATCTTGTTCACGTCCATATATAATTTCACAATCACAAAGCACCCTATTCTTTGATTGTGTATTTATCGCGCAAGATGCGACGAATATCAACAGCCCCAGTCTTATAAACAGTTTCATTTAAATTCCTTTGTTGTTGTGTATTATTGTTTGTTAAAATTATTTGTTCTTGATAATGCTGTTTTTCACATTTTGATTTTCCAACATTTATCCCATAAAAATAAAAAACGGTGCAAAATGCACCTGTTAATATAAAAAAATACATTTTTATCATTTATAAAATACCCCTTAAAAAATCCGCCATATTGGCGGATTTTTTTACTGATTCATTGAATTAAAGAAATCTTCATTTGTCTTGGTCAATCTTAATTTATCCAACAAGAATTCCATTGCTTCCAATGTCCCCATTGGATTTATTATACGACGCAAAACATACATTTTTGACAATGTATCTTTGGATACCAATAAATCTTCTTTGCGGGTTCCTGATTTTGTAATGTCAATCGCAGGATACACACGTTTATCAGATAATTTTCTGTCCAAAATAATTTCACTGTTCCCGGTTCCTTTGAATTCTTCAAAAACAACTTCATCCATCTTTGATCCTGTATCAATCAAAGCTGTCGCGATAATTGTTAAAGAACCGCCACCTTCGATATTACGTGCAGCACCAAAGAAACGTTTTGGTCGTTGTAATGCATATGCATCAACACCACCAGTCAAAACCTTTCCACTGGATGGGACAACGGTGTTATATGCGCGCCCTAAACGTGTAATAGAATCTAACAAAATAACAACATCTTGACCTGCTTCGACCAAACGCTTGGCTTTTTCAATTACCATTTCTGCAACCTGGATATGACGTGTTGCTGGTTCATCAAAAGTTGAAGAAATAACTTCGCCACGAACACTGCGTTGCATATCCGTAACTTCTTCTGGACGTTCGTCAATCAAAAGAACGATTAATTTCACATCTGGATAATTTGTTGCGATTGAATGTGCAATGTTTTGCAACATAATTGTTTTACCAGTTCTTGGTGGCGCCACAATAAGAGAACGTTGCCCTTTCCCCGTAGGCGCAATTAAATCAATAACGCGCGCGGACAAATTACGACCTTTGTCTGAATCATCTTCGACTTCCATTTTTAATTTTTCATCCGGATAAAGTGGTGTCATATCATCAAACGAAATACGATGACGCAATTTTTCTGGGTCATCCCCATTAACGCGTTCTATTGTTTCCAACGCAAAATAACGTTCCGATTCGTTTTGTGGGGCCTGAATTTGGCCTTCGATGTAATCACCAGTTTTAAGACCATATTTCTTTATTAAATTTGGCGAAACATATAAATCGTCTGGTCCAGCCAGATAATTACTTTCCGGGGCACGCAAGAAACCAAAACCATCTGGCATACGTTCTAAAACGCCATCACCAATCAAAACGATTGATTTATCGGCAGCATAAACACGCATAACCGCGAAACGAAGTTGTTGAACATTTAATTGGGATGGATTTTCAATCCCCATATCTTCAGCCATCTTCAACAATTGTTGAGGAGACTTTGTCTTTAATTCATTTACATGCATAAAAAAACCTTTTTTGTGGAAATCGCAAACGAAGAATTTCGCTGCTTTGATGTATCATATTATAGAAGAAAAACGAGAAAATGTCAAGGGGCTAAAGCAAGTGGCCCATGCGGGCCACAAAAATTTTTACACAAAACGCACTATTTTTCTATACCAGTGTTTCCAATAACAATGTCGCGTTTTCCAAATTCTGCAGCCAAATTAACAACATTTGATTGCGCTTTCTTGAAACCCACAGCTTTTGCGTTTTCTGTTGCTTTTTTAAAAGAGTCCATCTTCGCCATTTTTATACCTTTTGCGCTTTTCTCTCTATCAATTTACGGACATAATACACCAAACAAAAAATTTTGTCAAGCGTATTTTTGTCAATATTTTTTAATCTTCACATTCCCCACATTCTTCGTCTGTTTCAGAATATTCTTCAACAACAACCGGCACTACTTCTGGGGCTGGTTCTGTGTAATGAACTTCTTTAACAACACGAACACGACGATTTTCTGCGTTTGGTGTGTTATTTGGTGTTTGAACTTTCAAATCTTCTTCACCCGCGGACACCGCAATAATTTGTGAAGATGGGATTCCATATTCAATTAACATTTTTTGAACAGCTTCTGCACGACGACCGCCCAGGGCATAATTATAAGAACTGGATCCCGCTGTATCAGTATGACCAACAACCGAAACTTTTACATTTTTATTAGCCTGGGTTGTGGCAGCCAATTTTCTGATAATATCTTCGTATTCTGGTTTTATTTTTGATTTATCGAAATCAAAGTGCACTTCAAAAATTTCTTCCATAACGTGTTGTTTTGGTTCTAATGGAATTTGTTGAACCTTGATAATTGTTTTATCTGTATTTCCCATTTCACCAAGACGTGCATTAATTGCCGCTAATTCTGCACGCATTGCCATCATCATATCAACAAATTCATCACGTGATACATAATCGCCATCCATACCATTCGCGTTAATTACATCATCGCCCGCAGTTGCGCTTTCTTCGCCACCGTAAATATTTTGATTAAATACCATTGGTGCCTGTTGTGGTTGTGCCATGTTAACAGTAACAGGAACCGGTTGAACCAGGTTTGCTGGGATATTTACATTGTTAACAATTACGACACCTTCGCGGGAACGAGAATTTCCAGACATAGCATTCAAACGACGGGTTTCTGGATAATATTTTTCTTCGGCAACTTTTGGTGTTAAATTTTCAGATTTTACATGTGTTGGCGCAATAACTTTGCCATTTGCACAATCTTTTAATGTTTGCAAGCTTGCTAAAAATCGTGCCTTACATTCATTGGCCGTTGCGTTTTGACCACTGGCCGCAGCAGAAATCCAACAATCAAATTTTGCCTGGGCTTCGGCAACAAGTTGTGGTTGCATTTGTGCCGCATCGCTTTTCAATTCATCCATTAAATTGTTGTATGCGGTATATATTTCAAATCTTTCAGTTTCGTTTCCAATTTGCCAATTATCCAAAGATTCCGGGAAAGGAGTTTCGCCAGAAAATGCACCGATTGCCTTTTGGGCAAACAATTCTGCGATATCTGGATAACCACTGGTTCTTGCGTTATAAATAGCATACGAACGGTAATTCATAGCCAATTGATTTAAAAAGGAATCTTGATGTGGCGCATCATTGACATTTAAATGTTCAACATATTCAACCGCCGGCATTTCGTATTCCACGTTTTGCGCATCGTTTCTGGTCCCCGCACACCCAGCAACCGCAACGCATGCAAGCACAGCCAATGTTGAAATATAATATTGATTTTTCATTTGTAATTCCTTTCCCTGATTAATATCACACTAATTATACATTTTTTTCAAATTCGAGTAAAGAGAAAAAGCACACAATTGTGTGCTTTTTGAAAGAATTTTCACAGTATTATTTATCTAACATCTGTGTCGCCATTGTTCCAAGTGAAGGCAATATAGATTTTATATCCCCACTGCCCCCCATAGAAGACACCGCATCCAGCACAGAAGAAGTTCCTGCAGCACCTGTACTTTGACCAACACTGCTTAATGTTTGGGTTAAAAATCCGCCATACAGTTCACGTTTTGCCGCAGCAATTCTGGCCGGGGCACATTTTTGTGCTTTTTCTTTTAATGCTGCTATTTTTTTAGCTTCTGATTTTGTGTAATCATCATCTGTGAATGGCAATCTGCCAAAAATATCATATATGTTTGATACGGTTTTACAATTTCCCGAACCAGATTTATTGAACAACGAAGCCCCACCGCTGTCTTCGCAAATCTTAGCAGATGTCGCCTTTGGGAATTTGTCCCAAACAGTTCCTTCGTTACTTGTTCCTGAAAAATATTCATAACAAGTTTCATCGCTGTCTGCTAAATCCATAAACGATTGATAACTGGTGCATTCTACCCCCAAACCACTGGCCGCAGACGCAGCAGTTGTTTCACCAAGTTTGGCCCATTCTTTGACCAAATCATTAACTGTATTTAATTCATCAGATGTTGGTGCACAATCTGCACTTAATTGTTGTTGTTGTGCACTTAAAGCCTGAACACTGCCAACCAAGCCGATAACCGTTGGTAATAAACTGGTCGCAGATTCCACCGCTTCTGTTTTTTTAGTCGCGACAGGTGCGGCCTTTTTAATATTAACAGCACCCCACGACACAGAAGTCGTGGCACAAACTGCAACAATAAAGATTGAAATTAACCTTTTCATCTCTCTCTTTATGGGTTATTATATCACAAAAAAAAGATTATATAAATATAAAAATTGCATTTTTATTTATAAATCGCTAAACTGTTACCGATGCAACAAGATAAACGCAATTTTATTATAATATCTAAACACAAACGACTTACCCGTCTTTGGCAGTTTTTCTTTACCGGATGGGGACTTGTTATGGTTGCTGTGTTGGTTGCTGCATCTCTTTTAACAAAGCAAATTCTTTGGACACCAATAAGCGCGATAAACATGCACGATATTGTAACCAATCAAATAAAAATGACCAATGCTTCATTTGTCGGGACTGACAAAGAAGGAAATCCCTTTAAAATAATCGCAAAATCTGGTCGCAAAGGATATGATAAACCAGATATAATCTTTCTTGAAAAACCATCAGGAACTATTACACGAATGCAAGATAATAAAAAAATCGTAGATAAAATTTCTGCGGTGCGCGGACAATTTAATATAAAAACAAAAGTATTAAATTTATATCAAAATGTTCGTATAAATTCCAGCAATGGTGATAAAGTATTAACAGATGAAATGGTGATACAATTATGATAAAAAAATCCGTATTACGTGTTGAACACTTGTCAAAAAATTATGGTAAACGCGTTGTGTTGCGCGACATATCTTTGATTGCAAATCAAGGCGAATCTGTCGGGTTGTTGGGGCCAAATGGTGCTGGAAAAACAACCGCGTTTTATTGTATTACTGGTCAGTTAGCAGCATCCAGTGGTCAAATATTTTTAAATTCGCAAGACATTACCCATTTGCCTTTTTATCAACGTTCGCGTTTACACATCGGTTATCTTCCACAGGAAAACAGCGTATTTCGCGGACTTTCTGTCGAAGATAATATTATGGCAATTCTTGAAATTGTTGAACCGAATCGCACCAAGCGCGAAGAAAAATTGAATTCATTGTTGGATGAATTTTCAATCGCATTTTTACGTAAAAGCCCTGCAACAGCTTTGTCTGGTGGTGAACGTCGTCGTGTTGAAATTGCGCGCGCGTTGGCAAACGATCCTAAATTTATATTACTTGACGAACCTTTTGCCGGTATTGACCCAATCGCAGTTAATGAAATTCGTGAATTGGTATCACAATTAAAACATCGCGGTCTGGGCGTTATTATAACCGACCATAATGTTCGTGAAACATTGGGAATTACAGACCGCAGTTATGTTTTACACGACGGCAAAATATTGAAACACGGAACAACAGATGAAATTGTCCAAGACGAAATGGTTAAAAAAGTTTATCTTGGTGAAAATTTCACTTTATAATTTTTAATGGGGGAAAGGTATGTTTAATATTGAAAAAATTCATGCGCGTCAAATTATGGATTCTCGTGGGAATCCTACTGTTGAATGTGATGTATGGCTTGATGATGGCACATTTGGTCGTGCATCGGTTCCATCTGGGGCATCCACTGGTTCTTTTGAAGCCCTGGAATTAAGGGATAATAATAAAACATATATGGGGAAATCTGTATTTAATGCCGTCAAAAATGTAAATGAAATTATTGCGCCCGCATTGATTGGCATGGATGCATCAAAGCAATCTGAAATTGATAATAAAATGCTGTCTTTGGATGGCACACAAAACAAAGAAAAACTTGGTGCGAATGCGATTTTGTCTGTATCTTTGGCGGTTGCACATGCAGCGGCTAATGCGCAACATATCCCACTTTATAAACACATTGCAAATATATTTGGAAACAACAATCCAGATACCCTGCCCCGACCAATGATGAATATTGTTAATGGCGGAATGCATGCCGATAATGGATTGGATGCCCAAGAATTTATGATTATTCCAAACGGTGCCAAAGACGAAGTTGATGCGATTCGTATGGGATCTGAAGTTTTTCATCATTTAAAATCTATATTAAAGAAATCAAATCATTCCACAAATGTCGGTGACGAAGGCGGTTTTGCGCCCAATTTCAACACTTGTGCAGAGGCTTTGGACACTATCATTTCTGCAATAAAAGATGCAGGATACGAACCTGGTAAAGAAATTTCGATTGGTTTAGATGTTGCATCATCTGAATTTTACAAAGATGGTTTTTATCATTTTGAAGGCACAACAAAGACCGCAAATGAAATGATTGAATTTTACAAAGATTTAATCTCGAAATACCCTGTTATTTCAATCGAAGATGGCCTTGCCGAAGAAGATTGGGATTCGTGGACAAAGATGACAAATGAAATTGGCCACAAATGCCAATTGGTCGGTGACGATTTGTTCGTAACAAATCCATCGCGTTTGCAAAAAGGTATTAAAACTGGGGCTGCAAATGCAATCTTAATCAAAGTAAACCAGATTGGTTCTTTGACCGAAACATTAACCGCAATAAAAATGGCACAAGATGCAAATTATGGCGTTATTGTTTCACATCGCAGTGGCGAAACCGAAGATACAACAATTGCTGATTTAGCAGTCGCAACAAATGCAGGACAAATTAAAACAGGTTCCATGTCGCGCACAGATCGCATGGCAAAATATAACCAATTAATTCGTATTAACGAAGAATTAGGCACAAACGCAAAATATGGAATATAAATGATATCAATAAATGATATTTTGTTAATTATGAAATATATTGTGGCGATTGCTATATTTGTTTGCATTGTGTTAACGCCTGCTTATTTGGCGGCTGCGAACGACAAATCAAAATATGACCGCATGCGCACCCGCATGGGATCATTAATGTTTGGTTGGTCGTTTATCGGTTGGATATTTGCATTATTTATATCCGCGAAAAAATAAAATTATTTATCGGAATTATTCAATCTAATAATCTGTTTTGGATTTGATTTCAAAGATTTAATTGTTGCTTCGACTTTTGCTTTTTGTTCCATGAATAATTTTTTGTTATTTGCATCCAAATTATCAATCGCTGGCAATTTCACCGTTAATGGGTTTACATGAACACCATTTTTAATAACTTCGTAATGCAAATGCGGTCCAGTTGAAAGTCCTGTTGATCCAGCATAACCAATAATTTGTCCTTGACGAACAACAGTTCCAACATTGACACCCTTGGCAAATTTAGACATATGTGCATACAAAGTTTCAAATGTTCCATTGTGTCTTATTTTTACAAAATTACCATGTCCACGATTAAAACTGCGTGCAATTACACGACCCGCACCAGCTGCTGGAATTGGGGTTCCGGTTGGTGCACGGAAATCAACACCTTTGTGTGCGCGTGTAAATCCTAAAACCGGATGTTTGCGTCTTTTTGAAAAACTGGATGTAACTTTGGCATTATTAATTGGGGTACGTTTCAATGATTTTATTGCACCGTTTCCCTTTTCATCATAATATCCTGCTTTGCCATCTGGTTTAACATAGCGATACATTTGAACATTTCCACGCAACGCATCAAAAGACACCGCCAAAACATGTCCATTATCAACCTTTTTATCTGATGCAAAGTTTTCTTCGTATAACACATAAAATTTTTGTCCGGCACGAATATCACGTTCAAAATCCATTTCAAACGCCAATAAATCATAAACATCTAATATGATTCCTTCGGGAATACCGGCATCCATGGCAGATAAATAAAAACTGCTGCCGCTGGCTATTTCGCC
>CALYRP010000013.1 GCA_945483255.1 uncultured Pseudomonadota bacterium | reverse complement strand
TTATCTTTGAAGACCGACACTGAATGTATCACCCCAATCAGCAATCGTTTGACCACCAACGGTGCAATGCAAAGCATCAAATCCTTTTTCAACTTGTTTCTTTTTGATAACAACCCCAGAAACAACACCACCAACGGTTCCCAATACCACACCAGCACTTAAATCAGATGCCAAACGCATAGTGTTAAATTTACCATCTTCGGTTTTCCAACCACTGGCTTCTTTTGATGCCCTGGATGCAAAATTGCTCAATGTGTCTTGGGCGCGTTTAATTTTTTCTTCATCATAATTAACCACAACGACAGGTGAAATCGAAGTAGCACTGTTACCACAAACCAATTCTATGATTTCTTGCGTTTCAGTTATTTCTTTTTTAGATACCGCAAGTATTGATTCTAAACTATTAATATCAGATTTAACACTGTCACATCCACCAAGTCTTTCTGCTTGTTCTTTTGTAATTGGTAATTCTTGACCTTTGTAATAAGTATTTCCATTATTACATTTTACATCCATGGTCAATTTATACAAGCAATCACCTTCGTCAACAGGTTGTTCTTTGGTGACACAGATGCCACGACCATCAACAATTTTGAATTCTTTATCGTTTAAACATTTGCACTGGTTATTTTCCCATTTTGCCTCGCTGGCTGGCAAATCACAGCACGCCTTGCCTTCCGCGGTTGTGCGTTTTTCTTTACACGATTTAATATCTGGTGTCCCCACAATTTCAGGCAACTCGCTGGCATTATCACATCTTTTATAACCAGGTATATCCGGTGTATATTTTTGATAATCAGCACTATTAAACGCAACAAAACCCTTGTCATCTGGACATGTTTTGACACTCCAATAATTCGTTAATTTATTATCTGATTTTCTTTTCAAACATGATTGATAGCATTTTATACCAGTTCTGGCATTTTGTCTGAATTCTGGTGTATCTGGTGATCTAGAACAATCAAATTCAACAGATTCGCCTAAATTATGTTTAGAACCATCAGAAAAAGTACATTGATTTTCGACTGCTTTCTCACAATCCGGGCAATAATCCGTCCAGCAAATATCCCCAGCACTTCTGCCAACACATCGTCCGCCCGCTTTATAAGTTCCAACAGCATCCTTGCAATATATACGACGCTTTCCAATCAAAGTATCATCAAACAATGTGAAAGTCTTTATTTGATCATCGGTGCATTTTGGCAAAATATTTTTATCAGCTCGCGCCCACGCATTTCCACCATTGGTAGAACATCTGTAAAGTCCATCTTCATATCTTATTTCTGTAAAATAATGTTCGCCAGATATAAGCACCATCGCACCACTGTCGCATCCATTTGTTTCCCTGTGTCCACATACAAATGCGCGCCCATTAGCATCACTATGATCGCCATATGTCGGAAACAAAAATTCATTAGATACCTTAAAAGACAAAGACGATATTTCCTGAACATTACAATTATATGTTGCAGCACCAGCGCCACTTACGCACATACATGCCATCAATGAACATATTGCGATTTTTTTCATGATTTTATCCTTCCTTACAATTATTCATGATAATATTTTATCATAATTGCAAAACCTGTGCAAATGTTTTTTGTGCTATTGTTTACAAGAAAATGTCATTCCGAGCGAGCACGCGAGCGCGGGAATCCATTAACAAACTTCGTTCTGGAAAAATTATGGATTGCCACGGTCGTTACACTCACTCGCAATGACATGGAACTTTTGATTAATTTTCTTTCCAAGAATTTGCATTATCTGGAAACAATGCCAGTAAAAAAACAATGTCATTCCGAGCGAGCCTGCGGGCGCGGGAATCCATTAACAAACTTCGTTCTGGAAAAAAATTATGGATTGCCACGGTCGTTACACTCCCTCGCAATGACATGGAACTTTGAACAAATTATGATTCAAAAAACATATCCGTCCCGGCACCTGCGGAGCCACCCCGCCCCAGGCGGGGAATTTAATCTATAACATTAAAAATACCGATGCAGGCTTTGACCGTTTTTAGACAGCCATCGTTTCGCCCTTTCGACACCAAATCCATAAAGCATGGACACATTTGCCCAAAATTCAGGTGAATGATCCATATATTTTCGATGCGACAATTCGTGCATCACGACATAGCGCATAACTTCGTATGGGGCAAATGCCAATCGCCATGAAAACGATATTGTCCCGGTGGACGAACACGACCCCCAACGCGATGATGTGTCGCGCAATGTTATATGTGTCGGCCAATATGGCCGCGGTGTTGTTTTTATTATCTTTTTAATTTCAACCAATAATTCGTTTTTTATAAATTCACGTGTGCGCCGTTCAAACATATCCACCCCGCCCCCAATGCAAAGCGTTGTTTTATCGGCATCCAAATATCCATTACCGCGCATCGTTTCATCGTGAATTATTCGCACATCGCGTCCCAAAATTGATATTATTATGTTCGGGGTTATTTTTTCTTTCTTTGGCACAGAATCCAAGATTTTTTCAATCCATTTGCGTTTAGATTCTAAAAAATTCAGCACGAATTTAGTCGATGTTGTCCACGGCTTTGAAATGTGTATTTCCATGTTTGGCGAAGTCTTTGGGCGCAATGTTACATTACGCGCGCCGCGCCGATTTTCAATTATAACCGGTACGCTTTCCCCATTTGATAAAACAAAGATATTTTCAGATGACATTATTTAATGTATTGTCCAATTTCACTTATTATTTTATCGACATCAAAACCATATTCACGATAAAGCGTATCTGCATCGCCAGATGCACCGAATTTATCAATTCCAATTACCATATCTGCGATTTCAAACCATATACCTGGCGCGGCAGCTTCGATTGCAATAACGCATCCGCGCAAAAGGGATGATTTGTATTTTTTATCTTGCGCCTTGAAATCGCGCAGGTTCAAAACAGATACAACCTGGACATTTTTATATCTTGATGCAATTTCAACAGCCAATGGAATTTCAGACCCTGTTGCCAAAATTGTAAATTTCGCATGACCTGATTTTGCCGGCCAAATCACATATGCACCACGCGATAAATCTGCGTCTGTTGGTGTTGGAATTTGCCTGAATTTTTGACGCGATAAAATTATAGCACTGGGTGTGTCCTGGCTTTCAATCGCGGCATTCCATGCATATGCGATTTCATTAATATTACATGGGCGATATACATTTAAATTCGGGATTAATCGCAACGATGGCAATTGTTCAATTGGTTGATGCGTTGGTCCATCTTCGCCGACCGCAATGGAATCATGTGAAAATACATATATCGCAGGCAACTTTGACAATGCCGCAATACGAATCGCCGGTCGCATATAATCAGAAAACGCCAAAAATGTTGATCCAACCGCACGCAGACCACCGGTAATCAATCCGTTCATTATCGTTCCCATACCATGTTCACGAACACCATAATTGATAAAATTACCATTAAAATTATTCGCGCTTATATCAATCGCATGCGATGTTTTGACATGTGTATTATTTGCCAAATCTGCCGATCCAATTATTAAATCTGCGCCCGCGCCAACTAACAAATCAAGGTATATTCCAGACAATTCACGCGTGGAAATACGTTCTGGTATTTTTGGAATTTTTATACGCTTTAACGCATTTGTTGCGCGCAATGTTTTTGCGATTGGACGCATCCCAACAGTGTTCCATAAACGCACACCTGCTTCGTTTGCGTTTTGCGAAATCAACGATAACATTTCGCTTTCGTTTAACGCAAAACCATGTGCCGCGCTTTTATTTTCAAGTGTGCATCCACGCCCTAAAACATTTTTACATTGAATAAATACCGGACGCGATGATTTTTCCGCCCTGTCCAATGCGTGTTCAATCGCGTTTATATCATTTCCACGAACAGACATCACATTGAATCCCATTGACCGCATACGCGCGGTTATATCAACATCTGTCTGTGCGGCGCCGTCAATCGATAATTTATTATCATCCCATAACACAATTAAATTATTTAAATTATAACGACCTGCGAATGAAAGCGATTCGAAAGACACGCCTTCCATTAAATCGCCATCTGATACCAAACAGAAAGTCCGCGCACGAATACCCTGAATCTTTTGCGATAATGCCAAACCGACCGCATTGCCAACGCCCGCCCCCAATGGTCCAGTTGTTGCATCAACACCATCAATTCCATATTCAGGATGTCCCGGTAAACCGCCAAATTTGCGAAAAGTGTTTAAACCACCAATTTTATATCCGGCCAATTTCAATACTGAATAAAGCATTGCCGATCCATGTCCAGCCGACAAAACAAATCTGTCAATACCGCGACGCAAATGGTTTGCATAAACACATGTTATTATTTCAGATGCATCCAATATAATTCCGACATGCCCAGAATGCGCAGACAACACCGCACCCAATGCGCCAGCGCGCACTGAATTTGACATTTGTTGTAATTGTTTGGCATTAAATTTCATTTTATGATATTATATCACAAAAAGGATACGAATAAAATGTTAAAAATATGGACAGATGGTTCTTGTTTGGGCAATCCTGGCCCTGGCGGATGGGGATTTATTGCCACCAATGGCAAAGATGTTGCCCAGCGTTGCGGCGGTGAAAAAAACACCACCAACAATAAAATGGAATTAACCGCAGTGATAAAGGCATTAACTGCGGCAAAAAAACATGATGAAATTGAAATTCACACCGACAGCCAATATGTTAAAAACGGAATGGAATCTTGGATAAAAAATTGGAAGAAAAACAATTGGAAAACTGCGGATAAAAAACCTGTGAAAAATGTAGAATTATGGCAACAATTGGATGAATTGGCATCAACTAAAAAAATTCATTGGGTTTGGGTCCGCGGGCATGCCGGCGAAGAATTCAACGAACAGGTTGATGATTTGGCACGAACAGCCGCCGAAAGTTATAAATAAAAAAACGCCCATTCGGGCGTTTTTTTATTTTGTATGTTCAAGCATTTTTTGTTGTTGCGCTGCCAATTTCAATTTTTCTTGTTTCGCTTTTTCTTTCAAATATTTTGTATAAACCTGTTTTGATTGTATATTCAGCAACGTACAAATATAATCTGCGTGTTCTTTGGTTAATGGGGAATAAATTACTTCGTCTTCGGATACAACACTGGTTGCACCATTAAAATTCTGTGATGTTGAAATTTTGTGATTATACGAAAAAAATATCGTTCCACCATTAACACCACTGTCGTGAATCTGGGTTATTACGCGAGGAACCGGACGATATGTCACGTATGGTTTTTTCTTGGTCGGTGCAATCTTTTCAATCACATAGCACACAAGCCCCGGCAACATCTTTGTTGTATCGACAAAAACACTAAGATCTTTGGTAAGATCATTTAAATTTTCAGAAACTCTATGGATTTTTTTAAGCGCTTGCAAAACGCCCCCACCCCCGATTTCTGCGGATTGTGACGGTATTAACGATGCTTCGACACCAGCAAAATCATAATTTTTTGCTTTTAAAAATTCGATAAATTCATTTTGAAATTTTTCAATATCAAAATTTGGATCGTTGGCATCATAACCATTAATTTCGACAAATTCAGACAATTCTTTTTCTATTGTTGGTTGATCCAGCACTTTTTTAGGTTGTTCCGGTTTAAACAAGCGTTTAATTGCAGTACCGACTTCTTTAAATCTTGATTTAATATCTTTTGTTTCAGGCATCACATAATCCTTTTCGATATGCACACCCTCTCTCGCTTTTTATAATATACTAGCCTTTGAATCCGGTTGCAACAATAAACATTTCAACACTGTCTTTTCTTGAAGATGGCGGTTTGATATAATGCACATCCGTAAAATGTTCTTTGATTTGTTTAACCAAATCATTTGTTGTTCCGCCGGTGAAAGATTTGGCGATAAATACGCCACCGATTTTTAATGCACGAATTGCGAAATCCAGCGCATATTCCAACAAAACCATCTGACGCAGGTGGTCTGTCTTTTTATGACCAACCGTATTTGGTGCCATATCAGACATCACAACATCCGCGGTTCCGCGCCCCATTTCGTCATGTGGCAGATTTAATTTTTCTTCAAGCCATGTCAATGCCGCATCACTGGTAAAATCGCCCTGATAAGTTTCAACACCGTTTATTGGTTTGATTTCCAGCAAATCCATCGCGAATATTTTTGATTTCGGAAATTCACGCGCAACATATTGCGACCACGAACCAGGTGCCGCACCCAAATCTACAACAACCTGGCCGTTTTTAAAGAAATGATATTTTTCATTCATTTCGATAATTTTATATGCCGCACGCGCACGATATCCATCTTTGTGTGCGCGTTCAACATATGGATCATGTGCCTGGCGTTGAATCCAGGCTGCCGACGATTTATGTGCCGCAATCTTTTTATTCAGGATTTTCATGTATTATTTTGCACCAGGCATTGTTGGTTTTGCACCTGGGAATCCGCCCTGTTGTTGCATGCGTTGCATGACGGCTTCCATTCCGCCCATGCGTTGAATCATTGCCATTTGACGTTTCATATTTGTATATTGTTTGATTATGTGTTCAACATCACGAACCGTGCAACCCGCTGTTTCTGCAATACGTGCCTTGGCATTGGCAAAAACTTTTTCTGGGTTTGCGCGTTCCGCGTCTGTCATGGCTTCCAATATTTTAATTTGCGCATCGACACTGCCGTCTTTGATTTTTTCTTTCATGGCGGCAACTGCGCCTGACATCCCCGGAACCATTTTAAGCAGGCCACTAAAATTGCTCATTTTCTTAATCTGTTTCAATTGTGCCAACATATCGTTCATATCAAATTGACCAGACATCATACGTTCAGCCGTTTCTTTCATGCCAGATGGCATTTTCGCGGCTTCTTTTTCCAAATCGATATTTTCTGTTTCTGCTTTTTTCTTTTTTCCAAATCCGAACATTTGCTTTCTCCTGTTGTTTTTATTGTTTTTTTAATTTTATTTGCTTTTCTTTGGTTTGTCCAGATACTTTTTCAGGTATTTACCCGTCAAAGATTCAGGCACCTTTATAATATCTTCTGGGGTTCCAGTCGCGACAACTTGTCCACCACCGTTTCCACCGTTTGGTCCCAAATCAACAATCCAATCGGCTGTTTTAATAACTTCCAGATTATGTTCAATAACGATAACTGTGTTGCCCTGGTCCACGAATTCATGCAACACAGACAGCAACGATTTAATATCTTCGAAATGAAGTCCAGTGGTTGGTTCATCCAAAATATATATTGTTTGACCAGTGCTGCGTGCAGCCAATTCTTTGGACAATTTTATACGCTGGGCTTCGCCACCGGACAAATCCAATGAACTTTGTCCCAATTTGATATAATCCAATCCAACGCGTTTCAACAATTCCAATTTGCGCGCAATTTGCGGGACATTAACAAAGAATCTGTATGCTTCTTCGACCGTCATATTTAATACATCTGCAATTGATTTGCCCTTGTATTTAACAGCCAATGTTTCATCATTATATCGCTGGCCATGGCATTTATCGCATTCCACATAAATATCAGCCAAGAAATTCATTTCAATCTTTATTTGACCGTCACCCTGACACGCTTCACAACGACCGCCTTTGACATTAAATGAAAAACGACCAGCATCATATCCACGCGTTTTTGCTTCGGGTAAATTTGCAAAGAAATCACGGATATTATTAAACACCCCAACGTATGTTGCCGGATTGCTGCGTGGGCTGCGTCCGATTGGTGATTGGTCAATATCAACCACTTTGTCGATATTTTCCATACCACGAATTATGTCATGCGCACCTGTTTCCATTTTGGAATTATAAAGTGCACGCATAATTGCAGGATATAAAGTATTCAATAACAATGTTGATTTACCAGAACCAGAAACCCCAGTCAAAGCAATAAATTTACCAAGCGGAAAATCAACATTTATGTTTTTCAAATTATTTTCACGCGCACCTTCGATTCTTATAACCTTGCCATTGCCTGCGCGACGATTCTTTGGCACTTCGATTTTGCGTTTACCAGACAAATACTGACCCGTCAAAGAATCTGGATTTTTAATAACCTGGGCTGGGGTTCCATGTGCAATTACATTACCGCCATTTATACCCGCACCGCGACCAATATCAACCAAATAATCAGCCGCCCGCATCATATCTTCGTCATGTTCAACAACGATAACCGAATTATCTTTGTCGCGTAACATTTTCAAAGTATCGATTAATTTATCGTTATCGCTTTGATGCAATCCAATTGACGGTTCGTCCAACACATATAAAACCCCGGAAAGCCCGCTGCCGATTTGAGACGCCAATCTTATACGTTGGGCTTCGCCCCCAGACAAAGTTCCCGCCATACGCGACATTGTTAAATATCCCAAACCAACATTTTGCAAGAAATACAAACGTGATGTAATTTCACGCAAAACCATTGATGCGATATCATTTTCTTTCTTGGTCAAATGGTTTGGCAAATCTTGGAACCAGCGCAAAGAATCATCAATCGACATTTCACATACATCCATAATGTCGCAGCCATTGATTTTTATACACAAAGCCTGGATATTAAGGCGTTTACCATGACATACAGGACATGGTTTTTCAGATTGATATTTTGATAATTCCGTACGTGTTGCATCGCTGTCTGATTCACGCAGACGGCGTTCAAGATTTGGAATTACGCCTTCGTATGGTTTTTCATAAATATAACCATTCCAATTGATTTTTATTGGTTCATCCCCAGTGCCATATAAAATGATTTCTTTATCTTTGTCAGACAATGTATGCCATGGTTTTGAAAGTAGAATTTTATATTTTTTATGCAACGCATCCAAAACATTTTCATATTGGCTTAACATGCCACCACGCGACCATGGCGCAATTGCACCGCCTAATATAGATTTAGATGGATCTGGCACAACCAAATCAGGCGATATGTTTAATTGCACACCCAAACCATCACATGCACTGCACGCACCCATTGGTGCATTAAATGAAAATAATCTTGGTTCTATTTTTGGAACGCTAAAACCACTTACTGGACATGCATATTCTTGGGAATAAAGTGAATCTTCATTTGTATCCAAACGATGAACAATTACCGCCCCCGGTACCAAACGAAGAGATGCTTCGAACGATGCGTAAAGACGCGATTTAAATTCATCCAATTCGTCGCCGGTTAATTCCGCATCAGGCATTGCGACACGGTCAATTACAACCATTATGTTGTGCTTTTTATTTTTATCCAACGGCGGTACAGACGATAAATCATAAAGCGTCCCGTCAACAATCGCACGTTGATAGCCCTGCTTTATCAAAAATGCGATTTCTTTTTTATATTCTCCTTTGCGGTCGCGCACCATTGGCGCCATGATAAAAAACTTTACCCCATGCGGAATTTTCAATGTCCATTCGACCATTTCTGCAATCGTTTGCGATTTAATTGGTAAACCTGTTACCGGGGAATACGGAATTCCGATGCGTGCCCAAAGCAAACGCAGATAATCATATATTTCCGTTACTGTTCCAACGGTCGAACGCGGATTACGCGAAGTTGTTTTTTGTTCAATAGAAATTGCCGGTGATAAACCTTCGATTAAATCAACATCTGGCTTTTTTTGCATATCCAAAAATTGACGCGCATAAGACGACAAAGATTCAACATAACGTCTTTGGCCTTCGGCGTATATTGTGTTAAATGCCAACGATGATTTACCAGATCCAGATACGCCAGTTAACACCACCAATTTATTTTTTGGCAGGTCTAAATCAATATTTTTAAGATTGTTTTCGCGTGCACCGCGAATTTTTATCGTTCCAGTCATAGTGAATATATAGTTATCAGGCAAAAAATATCAATGGTTTTAACAGAAAAATTATTCTGCAAAGCCAACTGATTTAAGTGCATCTGGCGACATAGAAACATCAGATTTTTTAGTGTTTGCCGCGCCTAATTTCTTTATCAGTTGTCCATCAACCCAAACATCGACAGCACCAACATTACCAAAAGTTGCCTTTAAATTATTTTTATTCGGCATATAATAAACATCCCCTGGTATCAAAACACGCGAAAATTCAATATTACCGCGCGCATCTTCAATCTTTACCCAAGATTCTTTTCCAACCTGTAAAACAACACGAGCTTCTTTGGCATTTCTTGATTCAAATTTTTCATGTACAGGATATCTGAAATCAGGTTCTTTGACAACTGCAACTGTGGCGGTCCCACTGTCATTCACATCGGCATTGATATCAGTTGTTTTGTTTCCAGAAAACAAAATCAACGACAATATTATTACGAATAACAAAGCCGCCGCACCAGATACAAACCATATCCAATTTTTCTTTACATAATTCAAAGATGTTTTATACCAATTCAACAATGTTTCTTTGTTTATTTTGATTGGTTCTTTTTTTAAAACAACTTTTTCATCTTCTTCGGCTTCTTGTTCTTCTTTGACAATACCCAATTCTTTCTTTAATTTTAAAATAACTTCATCTGGATCCAATCCTAATTCAACAGCATAACTGCGTGCGAAACCAAGAATATAAACATCTTCGGGAATAAAGCGATAATTTCCATCTTCTAATGCCTGCAAAAATTCTTCTTTGATACACAGCAATTTTGCGATTGTTGAAATTTCACGTTTTCTGCGCCCTGTAGTACGTGCATTTTTTAACATTTCGCCGGCTGTCATTTCCAAAACTGGTGCTATGATTTCTTGTTGTTCGTTCATGATTAAACCCCTTGATGTCACTATGTTATGATAGAAAATGTCAGATGTCAATTACAGACCCCAAAATTCTTTGATAGTTTTTTGAAGTTCTTGTGCATCTGTAATTTGGTTAACAGATATTCTGAATTGTGCAGAATTTGGCATTCCTGCCGAATACCAAGCCGCATGTTTTCTAAACATCGGAACCCCAGATTTTTCACCATAATATTCTAAAATCAATTTCAGATGTTCCAATGCAACTTTTCCAATATTTTCTGGCGCCTTGCATGTCCCACAAATTTCACCAATCACCCATGGTTTTCCCAATATTGCGCGGCCTATCATTGCACCGTCATAACCCAATTTTTGAACCCGTTCTATATCTTCAACTGTTTTTAAATCACCATTTGCAATAACAGGTATTGGTAAATTCGGTTTTGGTTGCAATATCGCATTTCCAGCATAACCTTGGGCGCGCGTACGACCATGAAGTGCCGCAAAAGATGCACCAGAAAGCGCGGCAACACGTACCAAATCTTGCCAATCTTTATGCGCATCATCCCATCCCAATCGCGTTTTTATTGACACAGGTATTTGAACAGATTTTACACATTCTTCAATAATGCGACCAGCCAACGCATGATCACGCATCAAGAATGCGCCTGCGCCCGCCCTTGTCGCAACCTTTGGCACCGGACAGCCCATGTTTATATCAATCCATTTTGCACCGGCATCTTGCAATATTTTGGCGGCTTCGCCCATAAGATGTACATCCGCCCCAAATATTTGCGCACCAATATTGCCTTCATCACGATAATCATCAAAATTACGAATACAATTTTTGTGTCCACCCACCAACGAATGACAAGATATCATTTCTGTTACAATACGTACATCTGGCGCAAAAGAACGCAAAATTTTTCGGAATGGTTTATCTGTTATTCCGGCAAGAGGTGCAGTAAAAATTTGATTATTGTTAAACATTTATGATATAATAGACGACATGAAGGAAA
>CALYRP010000012.1 GCA_945483255.1 uncultured Pseudomonadota bacterium | reverse complement strand
GTAGGTGGTTTTTTACTTGGTTATCAAACATAAATTTATTTAATTGTATGTTGATTGCATATTTTATATTGTCTTTATTTATCGTTGCTAACAAATTCCCACGATTAGAATCGCTGATTGAAAATGTCTGTTTGTTATTGTGCAAAGAATATACAAAGTTTTTATATTCTGTGGAATTATAAATCAATTTATTTGCAGATAATGCAATATTTACATTTGTTTCAAATGGCAACAACAAAGGTTGTGTTGTAAAGAATGATAATTCTTCAAATCTTTTTACAAAAGATTGATTTACAAACAAATCTGCATCCAAAATATCTGTTTTTAATGTGATAGATTTTCCAGATAATGTTCCGGAAAGTGTATGGTTTGCAATTTCAACTGTAAAATCAGAAATTGTACCGTTTTTATAATTTCCAGACAAAATATATGGCAAATCATTCAAAGATTGCAAATCAAGTTTTCTGGTTAATTGTTTGAAATTAACACCGCGCAACATAAAGAAATCTGTGCTTTTAGACAATAACCATTGTTTTGAATTTGGTGTAAAAATCATAACACCGTTAACCCATACAAAATCGCCTGGTTCGTCTTTCATAAAATCAGGTAAAAATTTCAAATTAACCTTTGCCTGATTCAATGTTCTGTCTTCAAGTCTGGTATAATCTACGACATAGCTATCTTTTTCCAAATATAATGTTCCATCCATATCAGGATAATAAAATCTGACTATACCTTTGGGCGCCAGTTTTCGTATTGTTGTAACAAATGGTTCCATATCTGCATAAATTTCCGTGGAATAAACATCCGCATCAATCACACCGTTTTTAACAGAAAAAACAGATGTAATGTTATTTCCTTGTGAATATTCTTTGCAATACCAATCGTTTGGGGTTCCGTTAAAAAGACATGTCGTGTGTAAACCTGATAATTGTCCTTCGATATGAACATCGTGTGCGCCATCTTTATCGATTGTTCCACCTTTGATATATGTATCATCAGCGATAATTTTTTCTATGATAATTTTATCTTGTTCGCCATATGTAATGATTTTTAAGTGCTTAAATGTGTTATCAATAAATTGTAATTTGCCGTAAAAATCAAGATCTAATGAAACGTTTTTTAATATTTCAGGATTTTTAATGAAAAACGACATATCATAATTTGCTTTATCAGACTTTAATTTTATTATTTTATATCCGTCGTTTTTATATTCGATGCTGCCACGAATGTTTTGAGCAACGATATTATCAAATTTTATTCCATATCTGCCATCCCACGAAATATCGGCAGTTATTGGAAATTGACCGTTAATTTTTGGTGTTTTAAATTCAAACCATTTATTTACATTTTGTGCAATTATGCTGATATGACCTTTTGCGGTTCCGTTTTGTGATAATTCGCCTGTTAAAACCAAATCATTGTTTTTGTTTTTTATGACAAATTTGTTATCGATAGATTTTATTTCGTATTTATGTTGATCGGTTCTGACAAATGCATCAACTGTATTTTTTGACATATCTGCGCGAATTATTTGGTATTCTTTGTTAAGAAATTTTACCTTTGAATCATTAACAACGATATTTTTATTAATATTAAGAGGAATAATTTTTTCAACATGAAGAGATGCGCCATTAACATAAATATCGCCATTTATATCAGCATTTTTTATATTAAATATATCTAACAAAGGAAAATCAAATTCAACAGATGATACAACGCCGTTCGGGACACTGATGTTGTGTGCAATAATCATTGTGCGCCCCATAAGGCTGAAATTAACATTGCCGTGGATTTTTGCAGGTATGCCAGTTTGGGTTAAAATAATATTTTCAATTTTTCCTTTTAAATTATTAAGTGTTATCATCGGCGGTATAACAATTATTGAAATTACAAAAATTGCAACAATTGATAATAACAAAAATAACAGTCTGTTTCGTTTAATTTTGGATTTTATTGACATCTCTCTCTTTCCTTGTATTTTTATTATAATGAATTATATTATGGCATGTGAATCAAAAAATGAAAAATGATAAAAGTATTTTTTCGCTGGAATCTGATTTTGCGCCGATGGGGGATCAACCAACGGCAATATCTGAATTGGTTGCTGGTGTCAAAGATGGGCGCAAATCCCAGGTCTTGTTGGGGGTAACCGGTTCCGGAAAGACTTTTACCATGGCCAATGTAATCAAAGAATTAGGCCGTCCAACCATGATTATGGCCCCAAACAAGATATTGGCGGCACAATTATATACGGAAATGAAGTCATTCTTTCCACACAATCATGTGGAATATTTTGTTTCTTTCTATGATTATTATCAACCAGAAGCCTATGTTCCAACCACCGATACATATATTGATAAAGACGCATCCATCAATGAACAATTGGACCGTATGCGCCACAGTGCGACGCGTGCAATGTTGGAAGAAAGGGATGTTATTGTGGTTTCGTCTGTGTCATCTATTTATGGTATCGGATCTCCAGAACAATATTCTGAAATGAAATTAGTATTAAATGTTGGTGATAAAATATCTGAAAAAGATGTTATGCGTGCATTGGTCGATATTCAATATAAACGAAATGAAATGGGGTTTGCGCGGGGTGATTTTCGTGCACGCGGTGATACATTGGATATATTCCCATCACACAGCCAAGATAGGGCGTGGAAAATATCATTTTTTGGTGATGAAGTTGATGAAATATGGGAATTTGATACTTTAACTGGTGGAAAATTACATAAACTGGATCGAATTGTTGTTTATCCAAATACGCATTATGCGACACCTATGCCATCTGTATTACAAGCCATTAGTAATATCAGACAAGATTTGGAAGAAAGGCTGCAATATTTTCATGATAATATGAAATATGTCGAAGAACAAAGATTGCGCGAACGCGTAAATTTCGATATTGAAATGATGGAATCAACAGGAACTTGTCGTGGTATTGAAAATTATTCAAGATATTTAACAGGCAGACTGCCTGGTCAACCACCACCAACATTATTTGAATATTTACCAAAAGATGCACTTTTATTTTTGGATGAAAGTCATGTAACGGTACCGCAAATTGGTGCGATGTCGCGTGGTGATCGTGCACGTAAAGAAACATTGGCGCAATATGGATTCAGATTACCATCGTGCGTGGATAATCGCCCGTTAACATTTGATGAATGGGATGCGTTGCGTCCACAAACTATATTTGTATCGGCAACGCCTGCGCAATGGGAATTGGAACAATCAAATGGTATTGTTTCTGAACAGGTTATACGTCCGACAGGATTATTGGACCCAATATGCGAAGTGCGCCCAACAGAACACCAGGTTGATGATTTACTTTATACGGTAAAAAAGACCAATGGTCGCGTTATTGTCACAACGCTTACCAAGAAAATGGCAGAACAATTGACGGATTATTTCGTGGAAAACGGTGTTCGTGCGCGTTATTTACATTCTGATATTGAAACATTGGAAAGAATAGATTTATTGCGTGATTTGCGCCTGGGTAAATATGATGTTTTGGTCGGTATTAATTTATTACGCGAAGGTTTAGATGTTCCAGAATGTGAATTGGTCGCGATTATGGATGCAGATAAAGAAGGATTCTTGCGTTCAACGCGTTCGCTTATTCAAACAATTGGACGTGCAGCGCGTAATGCAAATGGTCGTGTAATTTTGTATGGTGATACCATAACAGATTCAATGCGTGCGGCATTGGACGAAACGGCGCGAAGACGCGAAAAACAAATGGCGTATAACAAAGAACATAACATAACACCGAAAACCATTTCTAAATCTGTATTTGATGAAGTCAAAGAAAAAGAAGAAAAAACTGACAAAGCGCGCAGATTTGTTTATAATAAAGATGGTGTTTGGGATGCGGAAACACTTCGCCGTGAAATTACCAAATTAACCAAGGAAATGCATAAACACGCAGAAAACCTTGAATTTGAACAGGCTGCACAATTACGTGATGCAATTCATAAACTGGAAGACGATTTATTATTGGTGGAATAAATGATGAAAGAATACATTCTAGATAATATTGATAAAACGCGTGCATGGGCGCGTGAATTTGCAAAAACTTTACATGCGCCGCAAACGGTTGCTTTGCATGGTGATTTGGGTATGGGGAAAAGTGAAATCGCACGCACCATAATAAAAACTTTGCGTGGCGAAGATACTGTTGTGCCAAGTCCAACTTTTACATTGGTGCAAAATTATGATGGCATATCTCATTTTGATTTATATCGTATTGGTGATGCATCAGAATTGGAAGAAATCGGATTACCATATGCGATTGATAATGATATTACATTGATTGAATGGCCAGATATTGCAAAAGATATGTTGCCAGCAAACACAATTAATATTTATATTACGCAAGAAGGTGATGGGCGCAAACTAGTGCTTCAATAAACTTTGAACAGCCAATGGAAAATCGGTTGCGTTGGCAAGATAAGAACCACTGACCAATAAATCAGCCCCAGCATCCCAGCAAAGTTTTGCAGCATCTGGATTGATTCCGCCATCAACGCTGATTATATATTTAAGACCGTGTTTTTTGCGCGTGTAATTCAATGATTTTATTTTTTGAAGTACGCTTTTATCAAATTCTTGACCAGCAGCCCCCGGTTTAACAGCCATCACCATAACTTCGTCAATTTGTTTCAATATTGGAATTAATATTTCAGCATTTGATTCAGGGTTTAATGCAATACCAACGCGTTTTCCGGCATTTTTTACAATTTTTATTGCATCTTTTACGCCCGAAGTATTTGTTGAAATTATGATTGTATCAGCACCGGCATTTATTGCATCTGCCGCCCAAATAGATGGGCTTTCTGTCATTAAATGAACATGTAAATGCGATTTGGTTTTTTCTCGGATATTTGCCAATTCTTTTATACCGCCTGCAACACGATCGACATAAAAGCCGTCCATTATATCAACATGTATCATTGTTATTCCGGCGCTGGCAAACAAAGAATATGTTGAAAAATCATTCATATTAAAACAAAGCGTGCTGGGCATAATCGGGATAAATTTTCTTGTTTTCTTTTTCTTTTTGAAAATATTTGCCATTTTATCAAAACTGTTTTGTATTTTGATTTGCTTTTGAATATATTCATTTCTTTCAGGTAAATATGTACCCCATATATATTCTGACAAAGCGTTTACAGTCGCGCTGTCCCCCATGTTATCCACAGGTAATTTAAACATGTGTTCAAATACTGTGTTTATGTTATTTATTGTTGCGCCACCCCCTGTCAAGACGATTTTTTCTGGTTTGTATTGGTCAATATATTTTATAGATTGTTCATATATATCTTTGATTAATTCTTTTAATGTGGGTATAAAAATATCATTTATATCTGCGCGGGAAAAGGCTGCAAATTTTTCAGATGCATCTGCCGGTGTAAATCTATCCATTTCGTTTGGTGTTGCACTGGCCACAGATATTTTAAGTGTATCTGCATCGGCAACACCAATATTTAATCCGCGTGAAATTGCATTTGTTATATCGTGTCCGCCAAATTTTATTTTGTGGAAATATAATGGACCACGCATTGTCCATATAGATACACTTGTAAATTCATTTCCCAAATCAATAAACAAAATTTTTTCATTTGATTTTCTGTAAACCGCATTTTGTAAAAATGCTGGATCCAAGAAACCACTTGATTGAATATGCGAACGCCGCAATATATCAGATATATATTTTGTTTTATCTGTTTCATAAGAAATCACACTGAATATAGATTTCAAAGATGTATCAATATGACCGATTGGTGAATTACTTATATTTTTTATATTCGGGGTTCCGTAAAACACCGGTATAATATGCATCGTATAGAAATTATCTGGCGCGCTTATTTTTGCGATTTGGTGTTTTAAATCCAATTCGCTTATTTTATGTTCGTTGTTCCATGATATTGTATCTGAAAATATTTTAAAATCAGCGTTGCCAAAATTTCCTGTAACAAAAGCAGAATTAAAACGTGTCTTTAATTGTTGTTCTAATTCATCAATAACACTTTTTAATGCAAATATTGTATTGGTGTTTTTTACAAAATGCATTGCAGATTGAACTATCTTTGCGTCCTTTATACAATGTCCAAAGCCGCGAACGCCATATGTTCCAATGTCAAGGCACAAAAATGATGAATTAGAAAGTTTCATTTTCCTGTTTTTACCAAAATTCTTGCATTGTCGCGCATATCAATAATTTCAATTTTGCGTGATAATATTTTATGTGTTTGGTTCAAAGTGCTTATTTTGTTTATAGCAACAGATGGGTTATCTTCTGGTAAATATATTGTTATACCATTTTTTGTGTGAATATTCCATCGTCTGTCTTCCACCATATTCATATAATCAATATATTCGGAAATACCAGAAACACTTGTTATGATTTCTTTTAAATCAGATGGAATTTTGCCTTGGAAAACGATTGTATTATTATCGCGTTCGGTATTTGGTGTTTCAATAATCGTACCATCCAGTGATAAAGGGTAATAATATACGCCATCGCTCCATTGTGCGGCAACACGATGCTGTTGTGTTTTTATAACGATATCACCATTTGAAAGACGTCTTACTGATGATTTTTTTATCCCAGGAATTTTTCCAATGCGGTTGTTTATTTGGTGTAAATCTACAGATTTTATATTCATTTGGCGATCAATCCCGGCGGCAACACGAATTAATTCCGTATCTGTATCTTTGGAATCTGCCAATATAGTTATGTTTTTTACCGTTGATACTGGACCACGTCCCATAATACTGGTAATGATGCGTGTCAAAAAATATACCGCCAATATAATAGACGCGATAAAATACAACCAAAAGAATATTGATTTCTTCATAATATTTATATTATATCACAATTTTGAAAAATAACAAATGCACATATATCTTTAAGATGCGCGTAACAAATAACCGCGTCTTAACATGCATTTACGATAATATCCAACAGTTTTTGATGCCGTATTAGGTGGCACAGAAAGCAGGGCCCGTTGACCAACATCTTTGTATTCGTTTGATTGGAATGTTACCCAAAGTCCGTCCCAATCTGGCATTTGGGCGCTTTGATTAGGAGATAATAATTTTGCGATACGGGAACGCGGTATGTAATTTGTGTCTTTGATGCCCAAACATGATTTATGGTCGCGAACGAATTGTTCTGTGGTTACAGCATCATTTTCCCAATTCAATATTGTTGCGTTATCTATTGATCCACGATTGGCGGATGCGCACGCGGTTAACCCCAGTAATAAAAATAAATATCTTAATTTCATACTTTACATTATAATTTAATTGCGTTTTTGTCGCAATAGTTTTTATAATATAAAAAACAAACCAGGGGAAAGGCAATGGCAATAAGTGTTCAAAATTATATAAAACTGGCTAATTTTTATAATGAAATGGCGCGTGTTTTGTCTGCAATTTGTGTAGAAAAAGGCGGAATTGCGATGGAAAATTATATTGGACGCTTTTTTGCGGCAGATGTTCTGGAATATATTGTTGAATATGGAAAAAGATTAAAAAAATCTGGCGTGCAAATCGATAAAAATGTGATTGATGCGATGGATTTGTTCGAAAAACAATTTGAAAATGTCAAAGATTTGGTTACACCAAACCAAAAACCTATATATGAAATGACTATAGAAGAATTTGAAAAAATTATGAATATCTAGTATAAATATGGTATAAAGATAAAAAAGGAAAGGAAAATGGCACAAAACAATATCAAAAAAACTATCGTTTTATGCACAATAATTGCTTCTTTGTCTGCGTGTGCAAACAGGCAACAAAATATGCCATTGTATGATACAGTAAATGTTGTAGAAAATACGGTTATTGATGAAAATTCTGTGCCGATTTTTCCTAAAAAAGCAGCTTTGACAACCGATACAGCACAAAGATTCGCATTGGATTTGCCAAAAAGATGTACGGTTGATTGGAATAATCAAAGTGTGGTCAGCGTCGTTCCCGAAGAAAAAATTGAAATCGTCAGATTAAATACAGGCGATGCTTTGCCTGATTTGAAAGTATCTGATTATGAATTTAAAAAGATGTATGTAAAAGATGCGCTGGAAAAATTATTGGAAGATACAGATATTTCTGTTATCGAAGACCAGGCAACATTTGAAAAAATATCTGGCACAATTTCAACCAGTTCATTGACAGATGCTGTTGAATTGATGGCTAAATTGGGCCGCGTTTATTATTCTTATGATGCAGAATTTGGTGAAATTCATTTAACCGCAAATGGCAAATGGATGATTAAAATGCCAAAAGACGAAACAATAATAATGGCGCTGTTGGATGCAATGCGTGGGGCAGATGTTCGTAATTTGCTGGTTAACTGGCAAGATAAAACTGTTGTGTTCGAAGGTAACTATCAAACAGAACGCGAAGTTTCAAAAATAATATCTGATGTTGCATCTAAAAAGTATGTTTTGGCATGGGATATGGATGTATATCGTGTTTATCCAAAAACAGATAATCCAATTATTTGGATGAATATGTTGCCTGCATTTGGTGAAAACAATATTCGTATGTCTATACCGGGTGTTGTTGGACGTGCTTTGGTGGTAAGCCCTGAAATAAATACAAAAACATTGCAAGAATTTATCGCGTCCCAGGCAAACATGGTTTTGGTATCCCAGGGAACATTTGCAATGCCAAATGGTTGGCAAACGCGTTTTGATATTGGTCAATGCGGCAAAGAAGACAGATTAGAAACAGATTTAATTGTTGGTGCAACCGGAACGTATGGTAATTATGGTGGATACAAAAAGATTGATGCAAAAATAGTTTTGTCGACATCTAATGGTGAATTAACATCTTTCAAAATTCCATCAAATGTCGGTGATAATTATGTAATTGTTGGTATTCCAACACATGCATTTGTCACAACACCAGAAACATTGGTATCGCCGTTTGCAGAATTGGTGGTGTTTATGTCGCCGCGTTTGATATCTATTGTTGATGCCAGTAAGCCTGGTAAAAATTTAACCGGTGATGAATTGCGTGATTTTTTGAATCAATAATGGGGAAAAGATGTTATTTTCAAAATTGGAAAAAAAGATAGCCTTTCGATATTTGCGTGCCAAAAAGCGCGGATTTGGTTCTGTTGTTTCGTGGGTGTCGCTGATAGGTATTACGTTGGGTGTAGCAACTTTGATTGTTGTTATGTCTGTGATGGGGGGATTCCATGATACACTGCTTTCACGTATTATTGGTATGAATGGTCATGTTGTTGTTTATCATCAAAATGGAACAATATCTGATTATGATTTCTTGATTGATAAAATGCGTCAAAATAAAGTTGTCGCAAAATATGCTACATCAATTGTTCCTATTGCCGAAGGTCAAATTATGGCATCTGCAAATGGAAATAATTCTGGGGCAATGGTGCGTGGTATTCGTATGCCAGATTTAATTTCTAAAACTAATTCTGGAACGCGTATATATGGTAAAAGTTTGGACGCTGTCAAAGATGGCGAATTGATAATTGGTTCTTCTTTGTCGCGTAATTTGCGTGTAACATCTGGGGACAAGGTTTCATTGATTTCTGCAAATGGCGGAACCGCAACGCCGTTTGGAACGGTGCCACGTATAATGGCATATCCGGTGGTTTCTTCGTTCTTTATGGGAATGTACGAATATGATAATGGTTATATATTTATGCCATTGTCGACTGCACAAAAATATTTAAATATTGAAAATTCTGTTACGCATATTGATTTGTTTTTAAGTGATGCCGAACAAAGTGAAGTTGTCGTAAAGGCACTTGATGCGTTATTACCTGATGGTTTTGTTATTCGTGATTGGCGTGATTTGAATCGTGGTTTTGTCGGTGCACTTCAAGTCGAATCCAGTGTTATGTTTTTAATATTGTTATTAATAGTTATTGTCGCAGCATTTAATATCATTTCATCACTTGTTATGTTGGTCAAAGATAAAAACAAAGATATTGCCGTGCTGCGAACATTTGGTGTATCACGTAAATCAATGATGAAAATATTCATATTGGCCGGGACATCAATCGGTGTGATTGGTGCGACATGTGGGACATTTATTGGTGTGTTAATGGCAATTTATATTGAACCAATACGAAAGTTTTTCCAATTTATCACGGGTCGTGATTTGTTTCCTGCGCAATTATATTCACTTTCTGAATTACCATCTAAATTAGTACCATCTTCAGTTATCAGTATTGCAGTAATTGCGATTGCGTTGGCTTTCTTGGCAACATTATATCCGGCATGGCGTGCAGCAAACACTGATCCGGTTGAAACATTGCGTAACGAATAGGTGAAACATATGGCAAGTATTTTGAATTCTTTATCAAAGATATCTAAAAAAGACATTGTTTTGTCGGTACGCGATATCAAAAAAACTTTTGTCGAAGGTGGACAACCATTACATATTTTGCGTGGCGGTGGTTTTGATTTGTATCGTGGTGAAATTGTTGCACTGGTTGGACAAAGTGGTTCTGGTAAATCTACATTATTACAATGTGTTGGTTTGTTGGATAAACCAACCAGCGGAGATATTTTTATAAATGGTCACCCAATTGATAAAATCAATGAAGAAACGCGTACACTTTTGCGTCGTCAGAAGATAGGTTTTGTTTATCAAAAACATAATTTATTGTCTGATTTTACAGCGCTTGAAAATGTTGTTTTACCAATGATGGCAAACGGTATGGATGAAAATTTGGCAAATGCACGTGCAATAAAATTATTAAAATTGGCAAATGTTGCGCACAGGGCAAATCATTTCCCAACCGAAATGTCAGGGGGCGAACAACAACGTGTTGCAATTACGCGTGCGATTGCAAATGGACCTGAAATATTATTGGCGGATGAACCAACTGGCTCGCTGGACCCAAATCATGCAAAAGTAGTTTTTGATTTATTATTAGATTTGGTAAAAAAATCAAAGATGTCAATGTTATTTGTAACACATGATATGAATCTTGCAAAACGCGCAGACAGAATTATCACCATCAAAGATGGTATTGTAAAATAATAAAACCAAAGGAGAGAGAAAATGAAAAAACTAAATAACGAATATAAAAAATATCGCTTGTACGGCATGATTGGTATGATTGGCTTGTTCTTTATGGGGGCGATTGTTGGCTTTGTTATCAGCGGATTTTCGATGTTTAATCATCAAATAAAACAAAAAATTCAAATGGTAAAACCACAAATTGAACAAGTTGTATCAAATGAGAGAACATGCGAAAAAATTGAAATGTTGTTGATAGACCATTTAGATAACAAAGATATTCATGATTCTGAAACCCATATTGATAACGCAAAAATATATGCAAATTTATCAGAACGTGGATGCCCGGAAAATTCTGAAAAATTCAAGACATTGGCAAAATCTGAATTAGAAATAGCGCGTGCATTAAATGATGACAATCTGGATGATGTTGAAGAATCTGTTGAAATCGTTGAAACATATAAACGTATTCAAATGCAGGCCGAAGCCGAACGTATGATTGAAAAGGCAAAGAAATTGACTAACCCTGCGATAGATTTTATAATTCAATTGGAAAGAATAATCGAAGAAGAATAGGGTGGACATAATGAAAAAGAAGGTTATAAAAAAATCATCAAATCAAAATATTAAATGTCATAAATGGCTTTGGTTGGTTTTGGCGTTTGTATTGGGTGGTTTTATTGGATATACAACACACTATTTAATCGAAAACTGGGATGGTTTCTTTGTTACATGTCTAGATGGTACCAGACCAGACAAAAACGGATGTTGTGCCGGGGAAGTTTACACTGATGCGGGCGACGGATGGATGGTTTGTTGTCCAGATGGTGGTGATAATTGTTTTCCACCTATGAAATAACTTTTTTAACACCGGCAAATGCCGGTGTTTGTGTTTTTGGTGGGAGTGGCGTGTCCTTGACAAACAATAAACCAACCATAATCAAAAACTCTATTAAACATATCCGTTTTTGAATGGTTGTTAATTGTTCGTCTGCGTATACGCCATGCGCGCCAATTATTCACGTAAACTTCGTTTCCGTGTGGCACAT
>CALYRP010000011.1 GCA_945483255.1 uncultured Pseudomonadota bacterium | reverse complement strand
AACCTGGTTTCAATCTTGTCCTGATACATTATCGACATATACAACCCACCCATCAGCCAGTTTTGTAAAGGCGGCTTCTTGTATTTTTAAATGCGCCAACCCATAACGCAAATTCCATTGTGTGCTGTAAAACATGGATTGTGTCAATGGAACAAGCCATATGTTCAAAATCAGGTGCGCAACAGTCAGCCATACAGATAATTTTATTGCCGGTTTCGCAATTTGCCATGGTGACAATCCGGACGATGCCATAACTGTTATTTCTGATTCTGTAATCATTTTGTTATATATGAATATTATCGCGATAAAAGTTACAAAAGGAATAATAATCGATATTATGAACGGTATCATAAGCGATGTCATATAAACAAAACTGGAAAAATTAATGCCATAAGTGATTAAAAATTTCATCATGGACATAATTTGCATCATCCAGGACAAACCTGTTAAAATCACTAACAGCATAACAAATATGGTCAACAATTGACGTCTAAAATATCGGTTGATTATTTTCATAATATCAAAGTATAAAACCCAAAAGCGATACCGTCAAGCAACAAAGATAATAATGCAGTTAATTGTTTATTAATATTACTGTATTTTTTTGCTTGATTTTTAACGATTCGGGCATCATAATATATCGTGTTCTTAAATAAGTTTTAAGAGCGGGGTCATAAAACCCCGCTCTTTTAAATAAAAGGCAATAATACTAAGGAGAAACAAATGTCTTTTGAATCTATGCCACGCCAAGATTTATTATTAGCAATCGATTCTTTGGCGACAGAAAAAATGATAGACCGTGAAACAGTTATTGAATCTTTGGAAGCGGCTATCGCTAAAATTGCAAAACATAAATATGGCGAAGAATTTAACATTGTTGCACAAATAGATCGTAAAAATGGCTCTATTCATGTTAAACGTTTGTTCGAAGTTATTGAATCCCCAGAATCCAAGGGTGACGAATATGATGCAAATACAATGTTAACAGTGGAAAAAGCAAAAAAATATGCACAAAATCCACAAGTTGGCGATATCGTTGAAGATACTTTGCCAGAACCAGAATTTGGTCGTATGGCGTTCCAAACAGCGCGTCAAATTATGACTGCAAGGGTCAGAGATGCTGAAAAAGGTAATCAGTACGAAGAATTCAAAGATAACATCGGTGATATTGTCAACGGTGTTGTTAAACGTATCGAATTTGGAAATGTTTTTGTTGATATTAACGGCAAAGCCGAAGGTTATATCAAAAATACTGAATTAATCCCAGGCGAACGTTTAGCAGTTGGTGATCGTGTTCGTGCTTTGATTATGGATGTTGTTCGTTCTAATACAGGTCCACAAATATTTTTAACAAGAACACACCCAAGTTTTATGGAAAAATTGTTTACCCAAGAAGTACCGGAAATTTACGAAGGTATTATTAAAATTAAATCTGTATCTCGTGCACCGGGGTCTCATGCAAAAATCGCTGTGGAAACAATGGATCCGTCTGTTGATGCAGTTGGTATGACTGTTGGTATCAAGGGAACACGTATTCAACCAGTTATCAATGAATGCCATGGTGAAAAAATCGATGTTATTTTGTATTCGGAAGACCCTGCGGTGTTTATTGTTAATGCAATGCAACCTGCAAAAGTTGCAAAGATTATCGTTGACGAAGACACCCATACCGCGGCCGTTGTTGTAACCGAAGATCAACAATCTTTGGCAATCGGTCGTCGTGGTCAAAATGTTCGCCTTGCTTCCCAATTAACAGGATGGAATATCGATGTTATGAGTGAAGCCGAAGAAGCAGAACGTCGTGCAAAAGAATTTAAAGAAAAAACAGAATTGTTCACATCTGCATTGGATGTTGATGAAACAATTGCACAATTGTTAATCACCGAAGGTTTCAGAACAATCGAAGAAATCGCGTATGTTGAACAATCTGAATTAGAATCTATCGAAGGTTTCAATACAGAATTGGCGACAGAATTGCAAAATCGTGCAAAAGCATACCTTGCCAAGGTCGAACAAGATTATTTTGATAATGGCCATAAAATGGGCATGTCAGATGATTTGTTGAAATTTGATTTCATTAAACGTCCAATTATTATGAAATTGGGTGAAAATGATGTTAAATCTTTGTCTGATTTGGCAGACCTTGCATCTGATGAATTGGTTGAAATCTTGGGCGAAGACACAATGTCTAATCGTTTGGCAGAACGCGTTGTTATGAAAGCACGCGAATTGGCATATGGCATTGTTCCTGAAATGGATGCTGAATAAAAAATAGGAAATATAACCAAAGGTTAAAAAATGGCGACATTAACACTTGGAAAATCTGTAACAGTTGGCGCAGTACAAAGTAAAAAGGGCGATGCGGTGTTCGTTGAACGCCGTCGTCGCATTGTTGCGCCTGGCAATAACGAATTACGCGAAGAACCTAAAAAAGTTGAAGCAGCACACAGTGCAGCCGATGAAAAATTACGTGCTGTATTAGAAGCTGCCAAGGCGCGTGATGAAGAACGCAGAAAACGCGAAGCCGAAGAAGAAGCGGCACGCAAGGCACGCGAAGCTGAAATTGAACGCGAAAATCGCGAATATGAAGCGGTCAAAGAACAATTGGCGCAACGCGAAAACGAAGTAACCACAGAAGAACCTGTTGTTATGCCAACACGTGAAAATACCCACGAAAATAAAAAGAATAATGTCGCCTTTAATAATCACAACAATAACCGTCGCGATGATGATGACGATAATATACGTGGTAACAAACAAAACCGTTTCAAGAAAGACTTCAAAAAGGGCGGTAAAATTTCCATCCATGATATCGTTATTGGTGGCGGTGATGATGACGATGATGATGAAATTGGTTTGCGTGGCGCAAATCGTCGTCGCAGCGAAGCATCGCTTAAAAGATTTCGCGAAAAGGCACGCGCTGTATTTACAGCACCACAAAAGGTTGAACATGTTGTAACACTTGGTGATACAATAACTGTTAAAGATTTGGCGGCTGCAATGGCTGAAAAGGTTGGCAATGTTATCAAAAAATTGATGGAAATGGGCATGATGGCATCGCAAAACCAATCTATTGATGCGGATACAGCAGAATTAATCGCAACGGAATTTGGCGCAACTGTTAAACGTGTTGATGTGAAACCTTATGCTAATATTTTAGAAGAAGAACCACACGCAGACAGATTGCAACCGCGTTACCCTGTTGTAACGGTTGTAGGACATGTTGATCATGGTAAAACATCATTGTTGGATGCGTTCCGTAATGCAAATGTTGTCGCGGGCGAAGCGGGTGGAATTACACAACATATTTCATCATATGAAGTCAAAACAAAATCTGGCGCAATAATCACATTCTTGGATACGCCAGGCCATGAAACGTTTACAGCAATGCGTGCACGTGGTGCGCAAATTGCAGATATTGTTGTTTTAGTTGTTGCTGCAAACGATTCAATCATGCCACAAACTATTGAAGCAATTAATCATATTCGTGCTGCCAGGGTTCCATTTATTGTCGCAATCAATAAATGTGATTTACCAGAAGCAGATCCATATCGTGTAAAAACAGATCTTCTTCAACAAGAAGTCCAAGTCGAAGAAATGGGCGGTGATGTTCAATGCGTTGAAATATCTGCAAAAACCAAAATGGGCCTTGATAAATTGGAAGAAGCCATCCTTTTGCAAGCGGAAATTATGGATTTAAAGGCAGACCCTGATATGATGGCATCTGCGTATGTTGTCGAAGCGAAAATGGAAAAGGGTCTGGGTGCGGTCGCAACAATTTTGATGCGCCAAGGAACACTTTCTGTTGGCGATGTATTTGTTGTCGGCGAAACCTTTGGACGTGTGCGCGGTTTGATTAATTCAAATGGTGTTCGCGTTAAATCTGTAAAACCTGGACAACCAGCGATGGTGTTGGGCTTGGAATCTGTGCCAAGCGCGGGTGATGAATTACACGTTATGGAAACAGAAGCCCAAACACGTGAAGTTGCGGCATATCGTGCACAAAAGGCAAAAGATAAAGCGAACGCTGTTAAACGTTCATCGTTGGAAGAATTATTTGCAAAACGCGATGAAACCAAGAAATTGACTTTGCCTGTTATTTTACGTGCAGATGTCCAAGGTTCAGTTGAAGCTATTTCTGATATGTTGCGCGGATTTAATTCAGACAAGGCCGGCGTAGAATTATTGTCGGCCGGGGTTGGTCAAATCACCGAAGGCGATATCAGATTAGCAACGGCATCTGGTGCGGTTATAATTGCGTTTAATGTTCGTGCAGATTCTGCGGTTCGGGACATGGCACGCAATAACGGGGTTGATATCAGATACCACAGTGTTGTTTACCGTATTACAGATGAAATCAAAGAAATATTGTCTGGTAAATTGGCACCTGAAAAACGTGAAAACTTTATCGGCTATGCGGATGTTATTGCTTTGTTCACAGTTGGCAAAGGAATCAAGGTTGCCGGTTGTCGCGTAAGTGAAGGTGTGATAAAGAAATCTGCGTTTGTTCGTTTGTTGCGCAACAATGTTGTTATTTATGATGGCAAGATTGGCGAATTGCGTCGCGAAAAGAACGAAGTTAGCGAAGTCGGTGTAGGTGTTGAATTTGGTATGAGTTTCGACAAATATAACGATCTGAAAGAAGGCGATCGTGTCGAATGCTATGAAATTCAAGAGGTCAAAGCACAATTATAATACAAAAACGCCTGTTTTTCAGGCGGATTTGTATTGACAAAAAAATACTTGACAATCAATTTTTTTGTATTATAAACTAAGTGTATAATAAAAAAAGGATTAAAAAAATGACAATAGAAGAACAAAAGAAAATGGTAGAAAACAATAAAGCTAATGCAAAAAGCGATATGATATATTCTATATTATTCGTGGCGGTTTTTTTGACTATACCAATTTCTGTTATTGGCTATCATACGTATGATTATATAAAAGCAAAACATGAAGCTAAAATCAGACAAAAAGAAAATTTAGAAAAATCAAATACATTGAAAACATCTATGTGTTTTATGAATAATGTAAAAGGAAAATAAAAAAATGCCCGACAGGGCATTTTATGTTATGTAAGGATTATAATTATTATGTCAATAAGTTAAAAGTTATTTAATTTACATAATAAATTTACTGCATTTGACCAAGCGCATTTGCAATTAAGAGCATCGAAACTTTCTTTGGATTGGATTATCAAAGACATATCTGATTGCTTGAAAAAAAATAATCGTATCAAAACACCGCCCAGATGGGCGGTGTTTTTTGTTTAAAAAATCTTTTATAAACCTTTTGGTGATGCCATTTTTACAGATGATACTTTTTTGTTTAATGCGTCAACAACTTCATCTGTGATATCAAGATTTTTTACATTTTCACCGATACGCGCCATACGACCATCAATTACCAATGATAATTTTTTCTTGGCAATTATACCTTCGATAACAGGATCAAGATGTTTCTTTTGAATTGTTTGCAAGGCATCTTGATATGATGTTTCAATTGATTGTGCGCTTTCTGATAAATGACGTTGGAATTCATTTACACGACGTTGATAATCAATTACGCGACGTTGCAATGCTTCTTGGGATAAAATGTCTTGTGATTTTTCAATGTCTGCTTTTTCTTTTTCAATTGATTTTTGTTCTTTTTCAAGTTTGTTTTTTAATTTAGTTTCATAATCTGCGCGTTGTTTATGCAGGTTTTCCAAAACATTTGCTTTTGTTTGGATTTTTTCCATGCTGATAACAGCAATTCTTAAATCAGCCGCATTTGCAGCATCTGTGGTTACATTTGCAATCGCTGATGATGTGTCCATGTTTTTCTTCATCGCAGATATTCCAAAAACGCCAATCAATGCAACGATGATGACTGATACAGCAATAATGCCCATTTTAGAATATTTTTTCAAAATTGGGTTTAATTCTTTTTTCATTTTTTCTTTCCTTTTGTTTTATTGGTTAATAAATTTATAGCAATATTTATATAAAAACGCAAAATGTTTTTATCAGATATTATTGGATTTTATTCAGGTGTTAACGCGCCGGTGTCAATCTTATTTCAACGCGTCTGTTCATAAGACGTCCAATATCATCTTGGGCGGCAATTGGTCGTGCAGAACCGCGTCCAACAATAAACATACGGGATGTTGAAATGTTGTGTCTTGCGAAATAAACACCAACGCGTCCCGCCATATCAAATGAAAAAGCGTGTGCGGCATTTTTATCAGACATAGAATCTGTATATCCTGCTATTTCCATAAATGTTGCATTGTATTTGTTTAATATTTTTGAAATGGTTTTTAATGTATCTGCGCCATCCGAAGATATATCTGCAATATTTTGATTCATAATGCTATCTCTAACCAATATTATAACAACATCAGTCCCGGCGCGCTGAACAGAAATACCAGGTTTACGCAATGCGTCATATAATTCATATTCAAGTGATGACATATAATTAACCAACACGGCATTATCAATCGCGTTTTTGTCACCGTATTGCATTTTTTCAGATAATTCACCGCTTTGTGTAATTATTTTTCCACCATGTCCCATATACACAGGCAATTTTGCTGTTCGTGCTGTTTCGGTCATATCTGAAAAAGATGCCCCATAAAGATATTGTTGCCATGTGTTTCGTTCTGGGCTTTGGTATTGCAAGCATCCTGTAAGATACAAAGACAAGCCAATAAAAATAATGTTTTTAAATTTCATTTTTTATTTTGCATAAAAAGATATTTTATTGTCGCCGGTTTTTAAACAATATGATGTAGCAGAAGAATCAAAACCATTAACACTGATGTGTGTGGTCCAATCCATTTTTTTTGTTGTGAAATACGCACATTCATCAAATGATAAACCATTCAGGTTAATTGAAAATTCTGTGCCGTCAATGTTGCTGGTTATGGACCAATCTTGATTTCCTGCTGGTGATTTATCGTTTTTTATTGCGCCAGATTCAATCAAAAAATCAACAGATACATTTTGATACCCGGAATATTCCAGCAAAGTTTTTGTCTTGGTTGCGATATCTTTTAATGTTTCTGATGCGATTAATCTTTTTTGTTTCTGATTTGTTGTATTATATATCGCGTAAGTCCCAGAAATCATGATTGCACCAATGGCAAGAACGCCGATAATTTCGATTAATGAACGTCCTGATTGTTCCCTCATCTTTTTGTCCCCCTTTGTTTATTTTGAAATATTCACAATTTCTGCATCTTCAAATAAATCCATTGCGCTGGAAACCAACGGGTCAGATTCTATTTCTGATTTGTTGTGTTCAGAAAGTGTTTGTTTGTGTGGCGCTTCTGTAACAGGTTCAAGTGTCCAATCTTTTCCTGTATTGTTTTTTAACCACAGTGCCAGTTTTTGTGCAAAATCTTTTTCGCCTTTGCGGTCGAAATATTTAATTTTGCCGTTTTCAAATTCAACTATTTCAATGTTTGATGAATAATAAGAATACAACAACAATTCGCGGGCGTTTTGCAAAGCAGTTCCCAATTCGTTCGAAGTATTTATGTCTAAAAATTTTGATTTTTCAACGACTGGTTTTTCTGGTTGTTTTATCGGTGTTGTATTTTCAGAATTTTGTTTTAATAATTCTGGGATGGATGGCATATCTGCAATATGCATCAGACGCACAATCAACATATCAAAACATTGTTTTTGATTTGTGGATGCCGCCAATTCTGGGACGGCTGCAACCATAACTTGCCATATGCGTGAAAGTGTATTCAAAGAAATTGTTTCGTTTATCTTTTTAATTGTTTCGCGCATATCAGCCGTATATGGCGAAGATGTAACTTCTGTTAATCGCAATGATGGATACATACGTGTTGCCCAATGTGTCCATTCCATCATATCGTTTAATAACATGGTCAAATCTGCACCGTTATTATAAATTTCATCCAATCTGTTTAATGCGGCATTAACATCCCCGGATAAAACAGTTTTCATAAAATTAACAACTGTTCCACGGTCAGTTCTTTTTAACATATCAAGAACAGCCCCTTCGTCAACATGTCCACCTGTTTGAGCAATTGCTTGATCCAAAAGAGATAACCCATCACGCACAGACCCATCCGCAGAACGCGCCAATAATTCATTTGCGCCATCCGATAATTCAATTCCTTCTTGTTCGGCAACCCATGCGAAATGTTTTTTCAGTGTTTCAACAGGAACGCGTGCCAAATCAAATCTTTGACAACGCGATAATATCGTAACTGGTACCTTTCGTATTTCGGTGGTTGCCAAAATAAATATTACATGTGCAGGTGGTTCTTCCAATGTTTTAAGCAAAGCATTAAAAGCACTGGTTGATAACATATGAACTTCGTCGATAATATAAACCTTGTATCGTGCGTTCGTTGGACGATAAAGTGCCGCATCCAAAATTTCGCGCATATTATCGACACCCGTATGTGATGCCGCGTCAATTTCCATAACATCGATATGTTGCCCGGCTGCAATTGCACGACAATTTTCACAAACACCACATGGTTTTGATGTTGCGCGATCACTTGATAAACAATTTAAAGCCTTGGCCAAAATACGTGCCGTACTGGTTTTTCCGGTCCCACGAATTCCAGTAAATATATACGCGTGTGCGATACGCCCCGTATTAATTGCAGTGGTTAATGTTTTTACCAAAACATCTTGACCGATAAGAGATTCAAAATCTTGGCTGCGGTATTTTCGTGCAAGAACAGTATAATTATTTTCCATGATGCTTTCCTTTGCGAAAAAGGATAGCAAATAAATATACGATTTCAATAAAAAACAGATTGAATTATTTCAAATTTGTAATGAAATCTGGAAAACCGATTTCTTCATCTTCGACCGTATCATTTTGATCGCCATTTTCGGTTGTTTCTGCGATTTCTTCGACAACAGGTGTCTTGTCTTTTGCATCACGTTGAGAATCAATTTTTGTTTGTTCTTCGTTGACTATGCGGCCATAATGTTCAGCCGTTTGTAATAAACGTTCGCGTTCGATTTCATCCGTTGTTTGACGGGCCTGGTCGATGTATTGTTTTCTTTTTTGACGCCATTTATGACAACGTTGAATCATCTGAGTCACAGATGTTTGATTTTTTTTGTTTTGCATTTTCTTTCTTTTGTTTAATGGAAATAAAACTTTCAAACAGATTACTGTTTGTTCTTCAACATTTGAATTGTAAAGCATCTTAAAACTGATTGCAATAATTTTTTTCAATTGCTATGCTTTGATTATGTAGGAGGGAGTTTTGCAAAAACAAAGTGGTAGTTTTCTGTTGCAAGCGTTGCTGGCATTGACTTTGGTTTTTGCTTTTATGCTTTTCTTTGCAACAAAGATTTCATCACGTGATATTGCTGCACAGATGTATAGTGCCAGCGAACAAATTGAAACCGCATACGGCGCAGCCCGTATTTATTTGCGTGAAGAAAAAGATAATTTACCATATAAAAAACAAGAATTAAGCAAAGATAAATTTGTGGATGTTCTGGAAAATTATGGTTTACCACTGGGGTTTGTCCCGCAAACAAAATTTAATCAAAATATATCTTTGGTAATTGATAAAAACGAATATGGTATTTACGGTTTTATCAATGTTAATGCGGGGAATTTATCGCGTGTTCAATTGGCAGAATTAGCACGCAGAATAGGTTTTTATGCGAAAATAAATGGTAATAATATCGAAGTCGATATTCCACTTGATACAATTTACAGCGACGTTGTTTCAAAAAAAGAAACCGATGAAAATATCGGATTTTTATCAGAATTGGATATGAATGATAACAGTATTGATAAAATAGGTGTTTTATTTGCACGCAATGGCGAATTTGAAAGTGCTCAATTTAATACATTATCACTTTATGGTGTCGAAGAAGGACGAAAGGACAAAAATAAAATTTCTGATTTATACGCAAACAGAACTGTCTTTCAAAGTGTTGATGGCGGCGCGGCTTTGTCTGTATTGCGTGGTGAAATAAATACTGTATCGGCATCGCTTAGAACGATATCCAGATTTGGAACAACAGGCGGTTTTGAATCAAACGTTGCGTCTGTTTATGATTTTTCTATGAGTGAAGGTCGGACTGGTTTTGACGGGCCATCAAATTGGACGGTGCGTGGAAATGTGCAAGCTGATAATTTCAGTTTTAGTGTTGATAGATTGGACATAGGTTCTTATCTGGATGCATCGCATGGTCAAGATGTATATATAGATCCAGACAGTTTATCTTACAGTTCAAAAAATGGTATAGATGTTAAAAATATATATGCGGCAAACATATCTTTGCGTGATCAAACATCTTATGGTTTACTGAATGGGCAATCTGGGGCATTATTGATAGATGTACGGCCTGCCGGAACATCTGTGCTGCCAGATGTTTATATTGACACAATAAATAATGATTCTTTTGAAATAATTGGTGATGCAAAAGATGTTTCAGGCAATATGGTTTCTTGTAAAGATATAATCAGTCAAATGGATGTTGTATATAATTCAAAATCTTTGGCACAAAATATTATTTGCCAATATGTGTTTTGGCAAAGATTGGAATCAAGAATAAATATTAAACAATGTTTACAGGCGGGACGCAGTGATTGTATGTAAAAAATATTTTGAAAAATTGAGTGCAAATGTGCAACGCGGCGAAACTATTACGGAAGTGGTTTTGGCGGTGGCTGTTGTAATTGCTTTGTCGCCATTTATGTATAATCAAATCATAGAAATGTCCAAAGAAGCACAAGATATAGCAAAGGCCAATAAAATTGTAAGTTTGCGCGATAATGTTATAAATTATGTTCGTGTAAATCAATCAAGCTGGGGCGAAAACGCAGAAATAAAATTAGATGACGAAGAATTAAAAAAGATATCTGCGGATGCACACAGTGCTTATATAGATAAATACAAAGTCAATGGTGCATCAATAACAGATGTTTATTTGGCTTTTGATATTGATGAATCAGATTATCGTGGCGCAAATATCGCAAAACAAATTGGCGAAGATGCCGCCGTGGTTCGTGAAGATGGTGTTGCGTATTCGCAAAGTTGGGCGGTATCTGCCCCGGACGATTTTTATGTCGGTGATTTGATTTTCAGAATTTCTTACGATTTTGAAGGCAGTGATAAATCAAGATTTTTGCATCGCGCGACGATGGGCGAAGACAAACTTAATCAAATGCAGCGAAATTTGCATATGAATAATTTTAATGTATTTAATGCAGCGAAAATAGATGCTGTTTCTGCAAAGATAACAGATGTCGATGCGGTGTTCTTGGAATCTGATGTTGTTGATGCAAATAATGTCTATTTTTCATCTGGTGCAAATTTAAATTCAGATAATATAACTTTTTCATCTATGCGCGTAACCGGGGACACAAATGGTTTTAGAACAATCAAAGCAGACAAATTAAATGGTGATAAATATACAACGAATGGTCGTTTGATTGTAGACAGGGCAACAATAGGAAATTCGATAAATGTGGCCGGAAATTTGGTTTTGAAATCGACCAGTGCTAAAAGTATGTCTGGATTCAGTGGTATATCCATGAATAAACTTTTGACGCCTTATCTAAATGCAACAGATATGGTGTTTTTTGAAAATTTTGGAATAACTGTATCTGGTGAATTGTTATTGGCTGGGACGGCACCACTAAGAATAGGGTCGTGGGTTTTCCCGTCTATAACACCACCATCTTTTTCAAAATTAACACTGACACGTGCATCGGTGCCGCCTGTGCCAGATGCAGATGAATTTGATGAAATAATGTATAAAGATTGGAATACAAGATAATGATAAACAAACAAAAGAATTTTGATAAACACTTTCAACGCGGTGGAATGTTGGTCGAATTAATGATGACCATTGCTTTGGCAGCGATAATTATCCCATTTGTTTTTCGTTATCAAGAAAGTGCGGTTTCGCGCGCAAAAAATATCGCGATAACACGACAAATGGAAAATGTTCAAACAGCATTGGAACGATACATTGTTGAAAACAAAAAAGAATTAATGCGCCCAAAAGGTAAAAATATAACGCGTGTTCAAATACAAGATTTAATTAATTATGGTTTGCCAGAATATATTGCGGATACATACGGTGATGATTTTCAATTAAGAATTTTAAAATCTGCCGATAATAATAATAAATCTAGATTACAAGGAATCGTAATTTTAAATGACAGCGAAATATCAGCAATTCGAACACGCGAAATAGTTAATCTTGGTGGTGGCAAATTTGGTTTTGTCGAAGGTAACACAACATATGGTGGTTTTGGTGCGTTTCGTGTAAACGCATCTGATTTTGGAATATCAAATACCAAAGGTTTGGTTGGAACAACATCTGTTAAACGCGGAAATACAGAATATTTGTGGCGATTGCCATCTGAAAACGAAGATGATGCGACAATGTTATCGCCTTTGAATTTAGAAGGTCATGATATCAGAAATGTTCGTTTCTTGGATGCAAACAAAGCACAATTTGAAGAAAAGTTAAATGTTGGGAAATTGGATTTGTCATCA
>CALYRP010000010.1 GCA_945483255.1 uncultured Pseudomonadota bacterium | reverse complement strand
CAATATAAATTGGAATTGCCGTATATATTAATAATCCAAATACAAAACCGCTAAAACCGTGTAATGTCGCATGAAAGAATTTTTGCCAATAATGTGCGCTGAACATGTCAAAATTAAATATGAATCTTAATATCAACCACAATACAAAGAAATACCAGAATGTCCATTTGGCAATAATTATATTCGATTTGATAAAATCAATAATCTTTTTCATGCTCATATTATAGACAACAAAACAGATTTGTCAATATTTATTAATGAACAATATTTTCTTTGTATTTGTTAAAAAAAACTTTTTTTGGGTCGCAGTATATGATATAATATCTTTATAAGAATTTGGGGGAAATACTATGAAAATGTTGAATTTATTTGGAAAATCAATGGTCAGTGTTGCTGTGTTGGTAACCTGTTGTGGTGCAAATGCTGCACAAAATGGTCGTGTCAGTATGATGCCTGCGGCGGGAAATGTGCCATCTGCACGTATGCCAACAATGCCAACTGTATCTTTGAATACTGTTGGAAATCCGGCTGTGCATACAATCAATCAACCGGTAGAAGTGACATATAACCATAATATTATACCAACACCAACACCTGATCCAACCCCGGATCCAAAGCCTGTGTCAGAATGTCCAGACGGTGGTGTTAAAAATTCAACATATACTATTTCCATGTGTATGAACGATGTTTTGCAATGTGTTAATACCGGTGCATTACAGGGTGGCTTGAACGATTTGTTTAACGAAGATGTTCGTAATTCCATTATGGGTGGTATGAAATTATGCCAGGCTGCTATTGATAAATGTATTGCGGACGTTCGTGTAAATTGCCGTAATGTTTATGCAGAAACAAATGATGTATGGCTTGATTTTAATTCAAGAATTGTTCAACCAGAATATTACAACTTTGTTTTGCGTAAAACAGGTTTGACACCAAACCAGGCTGAAAATACATGTTTGTTATTGGACAGAAACACATATGGTTCTTCGTTTGCAGCTGTATCTGATTTGAACGCGGTCAACAACGAATACAATAACAAAGTCGGTGCATACAACGCGGCAAACAACGGAACACTTTCCAAAGATAACCCACAAGGTGTTGCTGTTAACACTGTTGGCTATGATGGAAATCGTGGACATTATGCACGTTGGAATGCGGCCAATGGTGAATGTTTAATTCGTGTTGCGGCATATAACAAAGATAAATTGATTACAAACAATTGGTTGTTCGGTGCGGTTGGTAACGATAACCCAGCAGAAGTTTGGGAAAAAGCAGGTTCTACATTTACATGTAACAAAGAATTGTTTGATTTTAATTCATTGTTGAATGATACAAAAACTGCCGCAGTTATTGCCGTTCCAGGTGGTGCTGTGTTGGGAACTGCAATTGGTGCCGCCGCTGGTGCGGGTGCTTATAACAAGAAAGCCGCAGCGGCTGCTGAGGCTGCAGAATTAGCAGGTCAAAAATCTAATGATCCTTGTGATGATACGGTTTATCTTAAAAAGCTTGGTGATGCGATTGTTGGCAGATACAATGAAGATCGTGTGAATTCTTATTTGGCAGAATCTGTCAGTGTTGACGAAGAAACTGGAACAGTAACAGTTAACCCTGCAAATAAAAGAATTTCTGATTTTCATAATTTAACTTCTGATCAGTGTCGCGCTATACATGGACTGTTTTCAAAAGCAAGATATTATGAAGATGCTATAAGCAAATGTAAAGACTTTGATGCTTATAATAATTTTATAAGCCAATCCAGTCAAAAAGCTTATACTAAACAATCTTACAGAATTGCCTTGGGAAGTGTAGTTTGTGAAGGCACTCTGAGTTGTGATAACGATGTTAAAGCTAAATTTACAGACGAATGTTTATTAGTTCCGTTGCAACTTGGATTGGCAGAAGCCCAAAATGGTATATATTGTAATAGCCAGGATAAATGTTTGCCAGTTCCTTTGATTGAAAAAGAACTTAACAGAATGAAAGGTTTGTTAAGAGAATTTGAATCTTCTGTTGAACCTTCTGTGGTTGAAGGCAAGGTTGAAGGTAAAGAATTAAACAAAGGCAAAGAAATAGGTAAGGGTGCAGCAATTGGTTTGGCCACAGGTGCCGCTGCTGGTGGTGTTGCTACTGCGATTACTGCATTTGTAGAACGCAGCAACATTACATGCAAAGTTGGCGATGGTTTGAATTCTGTTGCACTGGGCAAAGCGCATACTATCGATTCCTTGAAAGATTTCTATGTCAAATGGAATCTGCATTTGCCTGATACTGTATCCCCAACATCTGCTGTTTCTACCAAGGCAGATTGGGAACAAGCGTGCAGCCAATTCAACAGCAAATTATCAGATTGTCCAAAGGTTCAAATTAACCTGAAAGACACAAATGGTAAATATACTTTGGTACCATCTGCATGTAAAGTTTCTGGAAATATTTGTGTCGCAGATGATGCATTGATGACATCAAACGGTATAAAATAAGAAACATATAAATTGAAAAACACCGACAACTGTCGGTGTTTTTTTATAATTTTGCATCAGTGTTATTAAATGGTTCTGTGTCATGCCGAGCGAGTAAAACGAGCGTGAGAATGACATCAGGTTTGTATATGATGTAATTTCTATAATTTCAATTATAAAAAAATCATGCCGCTTTTTTCATGCTTTGTTTTATGTTGCGAACATATTTGCGTAATTCGTCAATTGGAACCAATGTTCCATCTTTCTTTTCCGCAGACCAATAATCCCATCCGTTAAAACTGACGCTGTGTTGTATACGCGCAGCCATAACATGAATAGATGCTTTGCCATATAATGTATGTGTTAATTGTCTGTCATGTGTAATCATGACGCGATCGCCCTTTGGACCAACCAGTGTTTGTCCAACATAAAGCAATCCACCATCAATTAATTCGTGAAATGCCACTTTGATGGCGTCGCGTTTTGGTGCGTTAACTTCAATATCGGATAAATCAACCGGTGTTATATTTTCAACACGTTCACGCGCAGCATTAACATAAACAGGTTCGCGATCAATTCCGATGAATTTACGCCCCAATTCTTTGGCTGCGGCGGCTGTTGTGCCGGATCCTACAAACGGATCCAATATAATATCGCCCGGTTTTGTTGATGATAAAATTACACGACGCAATAAATCCATAGGTTTTTGAGTGTTATGTAAACTTTTGCCGTTTGCATCTTTAACACGTTCTTCGCCCAGGCATATATTAATATCCCAATCAGAACGCATTTGTTTGCCACCGTTCAATTTTTTCATCGTTTCATAATTGAATGTGTATTTCCCGGTTTTTGTTGGTGTCGCCCAAATCAAAGTTTCGTGCGCATTTGTAAACCGCGTTCCGCGAAAATTAGGCATAGGATTTGTTTTTACCCAAACAATATCATTTAAAATCCAAAATCCCATATCTTGCAATATAGAACCAACACGGAAAATATTGTGATAAGAACCAACAACCCACATTGCGCCCGTCGGTTTTAATATTCTTTTGCATTCGCGCATCCAATCGCGTGTGAATTTATCGTATTCTTCATTTGATTCAAATGCGTCCCAACTGTCGCGAACAGCGCGTGCAGCTGTTTGATCTTCGGGTCTGTAAAGTGTTTTTTCACCAAGTTGTAAATTATATGGGGAATCTGCAAAAATTGCATCAACAGATGCGTCTGGCATTTTGCGCATGATTTCAATACAATCACCGCACAAAATCTGATTCAGATATTTTTGCATTTTTTTTCTCTCTTTCCCTGAACTTTGTATTCATCCCTTTGCATGTATTTTATCATATTTTTTGTGCATAAAAAAGTGCCTTGCGAATCGGTTTTGAAAAAAAACACTTGATTTTTATAAAAAAGCAATTTTTTTTGATATAAATTCTGCTTTACTTATCAATGAATTTTTTCTAATCTTAATCATTATGAGATGTCCATATTGTAATTCTACTGACAGTCGTGTGGCGGATTCGCGCCCAGATATCGAAGATGCGATTATTCGTCGTCGTCGTGTTTGCAACCAATGCGGTGCAAAATTTACAACGGTTGAACGTATTCAAATGCGCGATTTAATCGTTCGAAAAAACAATGGAAAAACAGAACCTTTTGATCGTGATAAATTATATCGCAGTATTAAATTGGCGTGTCGCAATCGTGATGTCAAAGATGAACAAATTGAACGCCTTGTTGCATCAATTCAGCGCAGACTTGAAACAGAATCCGAAGACGATATGGTAACAAGTGCGATGGTCGGTCAAATGGTAAGTGATTCTTTGTTAAATTTGGATCCAATCGCATTTATAAGATTTGTTTCTGTATATCGTAAATTTTCCAAGGTTTCTGATTTTAAAAAGATTATAAACCAAATCCCAGAAGCAGACGAAGATGCAATCGTTTGTGAATTACCAAAAACTTCTTTGTTCTGAGATATGAAAAAAATATTAACCATTTTATTGGCTGTATTTTTACTGATGCCCGCATCGGCGATTGAATCTGTGGATGTGTTGACTGATGATGATGCGGCACGTTATGCACAAATATTTTTATTGCAAGATAAAGAAAAGATAGAAACTGCGAAAAAAGTTGAAACTAAATTAACCGATAAATCACTTATGAATGAAGTATTATATCAAAGATATACTTCGAAAACTTATCATACGCGTGGGGCGGAATTAAAATCTTGGATGGATAAATATTATGATATGCCGGGTGCAGAACGTTTATATAAAATTGCAAATATAAAACAGGCAACAGTGCGCAAACCGTTCACGCCGCATATTATAACAGGTAAAGATTATATTGAAACAGCGCAATCTGAAAATTGGACTGTGAAAAAATACAGCGGTGCAACAACAAAAACAATTGATAAATTTAAACGCGCAATTCGTTCTGGATCATCAAAAACAGCACGTAATATATTGGAAGATAAATCTTTTAAAACAAAAATTTCTGAATCTGATTATGGCAGATTGGCCGGTCGTTTGGCTTTTTTATATTATACAAATGGTGAATATGAATTGGCAAAAAAATGGGGTTTTATTTCATCTGATGCAAATTCGGAATATGGACTTTGGACAATGGGACTGCTTTATTTCAAAGAACAAAAATATAAAGAATCACAAAAATATTTTGCACGTATTCTTGATTTAACACAAATTAACAATGCGCGTAAAACCGAAGCGGCTTTTTGGGCGGGGCGTGCTGCAGATATAAACGGAAACAGGGGGGACGCAAAAAAATATTGGAAGATTGCCGCGACATATCCAATGTCTTTTTATGGTGCACTGGCATCAACTATGTTGGGTGATACACCGGAATATGAATTCTTTGATCAAGATTGTTCAGACGAAGATATTATTACGTTGCGTGAAAATAAATATGGAAAAAAAGCCTTGGCTTTATTGCAAGTTGGTCGCAAAGATAGGGCAGAACAATATTTAAAATATCTGGTCACATCAAAATCTTCGGATAAAATGTTGCATGCGGTCAATGCTGTATCTTCACTTTATGGGTTGCCCCGGGTTTCTATTTTGGTTTCCGGTGTAATGCGTGATCGTGGTGTTTTAGAAATTAATGATGATATTATTTATTCGGCGCAATATCCATTACCGGACTGGGAACCTTTGGGGGGATGGTCAATTGACAGGGCGCTGCTTTTAGCAATTACAAAACAAGAAAGCGGTTTTAAAACAAATGCGAAATCAAATGCCGGTGCAAATGGTGTTATGCAAATTATGCCAAGTACTGCAAAACGTGTCGCACGTAAAAATGATGTAAAGATGTCTGATATTGATATGTCTAATCCGGAACATAATATGTTCCTTGGGCAACAATATATTGTTGATTTATTACAACATCAATTAATTCAAAATAATATTATCAAAATGCTGGTTGCGTATAATGCAGGTATGGGAAATCTTGTTAAGTTTGAAAAATCTTTTTCTACATCGGATCCATTATTGTATGTGGAAAGTTTTCCTGCGTATGAAACACGTAATTATATAAAACGCGTGATGTCTAATTTGTGGCTTTATCGTGCGCGTCTTAATCAGCCGTTGACAGCATTGAAAGAATTAGCAGATGGTAATTGGCCATATTACAACAGCGAAGATGAATATGTTCGAAATATAAATGTAAAAAATCTGTCGTTATAAGTAATGAAAAGTATTCCTGATTTTTTAATTGAAAAAAATATCGGTAAAAAAATAATTGCTGGTGCCGACGAAGCAGGTCGTGGTCCGTTATGTGGACCTGTTGTGGCGGGTGCTGTTGTTTTTAAAAAATACGAATTTAATGATATGCCTTTTATTTCTGATTCAAAACAGATGACTGAAAAACAACGCGATGCAGCATACGATTGGATAACGAATAATCCAGATATAATTTATGGTATCGGTCAATGCAGCGCCACCGAAATTGATGAAATGAATATATTACAGGCGTCACTTACCGCGATGACACGTGCAATAAATGCGCTGGGCATAAAACCAGAATATTGTTTAATTGACGGTAATAAAATGCCAAAAGATATTGTTGGTGAACCACTTGTAAAGGGTGATGCAAAATCGTTATCTATTGCGGCGGCGTCCATCATTGCCAAGGTTACACGTGATAGAATAATGAAAGAACTTTCAAAACAATTTCCTCAATATGATTGGGATAAAAATGCAGGCTATCAAACACAACAACATTTGCAAGCAATTGATAAATATGGTATAAATGAACATTATCGAAAGACTTATCGTCCCGTAAAAGAAAGGATTGAAAAAAATGCCAATCAAAAGTGTTCGTGACACAGATGTAAAATCTAGATATGTTTTATTGCGCACTGATTTTAATGTGCAAATTATTGATGGGAAAATAAGTGAACCTTTTCGGATTGATGCGTCAATGCAGACAATCAAATATTTAATAAACAATGGTGCGCGCGTTGTGATTTGTTCGCATATGGGACGACCAAAGGGTGAAAGAAATCCAGAATTATCTTTGCGTGTTGTTGCAGAATATATGAATATTCCGTTTGTTGAAGATTGTCTGGATAAATCGTTTATGTCGGCCATGAAAGATGGTGATGTTGTGTTGTTGGAAAATCTTCGTTTTTATGATGGTGAAGAAAAAAATGATGACACATTCGCTAAACAATTGGCATCTGGTTTTGATTTGTATGTTAATGATGCGTTTGCGGTATCTCACAGGGCGGCTGCCAGTATTGTTGGTGTAACAAAATATTTACCGTCATTCGCGGGTGATTTGTTAATAAAAGAAATTGAAAATATTTCAAAATACCTGAACAATCCAAAACGTCCATTGATTGCATTTGTTGGTGGCGGAAAGGTTTCCAGTAAAATCGGTGTGTTGAAAAAATTAGTATCCATTGCTGATAAAATAGTTATTGGTGGTGCAATGGGAACAACTTTTAATTTTGCGCATGGATTACCGGTTGGTAATTCACTTTACGAAGAAAATATGTCGGACATTGTTCATGAAATTGAAAATCTAGCATCGCAAAATAATTGTGAAATATTGTTGCCTTTGGACAAGGGGGTTGGCAAAGAATTTGATAAAAATGCAAAACGCGAAAATCGTAATGCAAACGATATTCATGATGATGATATTATTATGGATGATGGCGATAAAACAATCGCACGTAACAAAGAATTATTGGAAAATGCCGGGACAGTTATTTGGAACGGGACTTTTGGTTTAGCGGAATGGGGTGAAAAGTGGGGACGCGCATCATTTGAATTGGCGCGTAATATGGCACATTTTACAAAAACAGGCAAAATCGAAAGCATTATTGGTGGTGGCGATACCGTTGCAGCATTGAACACATGCGGTGTGTTTGATGATATGACATATGTTTCAACCGGGGGTGGGGCATTCCTGGAATTCGTCGAAGGCAAAGCATTGCCAGGCATTGTTGCGCTGGAAAGTAAAAAAAGGATGTAATATGAAATATGTACAATCAGGAACTTTCTCAACAGAACAATTAAGTATCGCAGAGACAATAACGGAAACACAAGATGTTATCTTGATTGCTAAAAAGGTGATAGAAAATATAAGAGATGTTTCTGAAGATGTAAAAAAAGAATTGGTTTTGGTCAGTAATAATTTGAATCAGGCAAGTGATTATTTAAGACATATTAACCACAAATCAGATATTGCGTTGACTTTTGTTCCGTTTGATGTCCAAGAAAAAGAGTTTTTATAATATATTTTTATCATCTTGAAAATTTGAAAAAACTCCTTATTTATTTACTATAAAATTAGCGAATCGGATTATATTGTGATATAATTTAGTGTAAAAAAGAGGATTTATTATGGCACTTGTTCCTATTGTTATCGAAGAATCACCAAAGGGCGAACGTTCATTTGATATTTATTCACGTCTTTTGCGTGACAGAATTGTTATGATTTCCGGCCCAATTGATATGGCAATGGCAAATACTGTTGTTGCACAATTGTTGTTTTTGGAATCTGAAAATCCAAATGCAGATATTTCTTTGTATCTTAATACGCCAGGCGGGGAAGTTAATGCCGGTTGGGCAATTATGGACACCATGCAATATATTAAACCGAATGTTTCAACAATTGGTATGGGATTGGTTGCATCAATGGGGTCTGTATTGTTGGCAGCAGGTGCCAAGGGTAAACGTTTCGTTTTGCCAAATACAGAAATTATGATACATCAACCACTGGCCGGAACCCAAGGTCAAGTTACCGATATGGAAATTCATGTTGCTAACTTTAAACGCACCAAAGAAAGATTAATAAAACAAATGTCTGGTTTCACAGGTCGCAAAGAAAAAGAACTTTTTGATGCGATGGAACGCGATAATTATATGGATGCGGAAACGGCAAAGAAATTTGGTTTGATTGATGACATTTTAATCAGAAAATAATTTTATAATTCAAGGTTTATAAAATGAGCGACGATAAAACAAAAAATTCACAACCGGCACAATTTTGTAGTTTTTGTGGAAAATCTGTGTATGAAGTGAAAAAATTGGTCAGTGGCAAAGATGTTTGCATTTGTGATGAATGTATCAGTTTGTGTAATGACATTATGGCTGATGATAAAAAATCACAAATTAAACACGAATCAACCGCATTACCAACGCCGTCTGAAATTTATAAATTCTTGAATGAATATGTTATCGGTCAAGATGATGCAAAAAGAACTTTGGCTGTGGCGGTTTATAACCATTATAAACGTAACGGCGCAGCGGCGGCATCAAATGTAGAAATTCAGAAATCTAATATTTTAATGATTGGTTCAACAGGAACAGGTAAAACATTATTCGCACAAACATTGGCGCGTGTTTTGGATGTGCCTTTTGCGATTGCCGATGCAACCACTTTGACCGAAGCGGGCTATGTCGGTGATGATGTGGAATCTGTGTTAACTCGTTTGTTGCAAAACGCTAATTTTGATGTTGAACGCGCACAACGTGGTATTATTTACATTGATGAAATTGACAAGATTTCACGTAAATCTGAAAATCCATCTTTGACACGTGATGTATCTGGCGAAGGTGTTCAACAGGCTTTGTTAAAATTAATCGAAGGAACTGTTGCGAATGTTCCAGCTGGTGGTGCAGGTCGTAAACACCCAGGCGAAGCAACTGTTCAATTAGATACCAGCAAGATTTTATTTATCTGTGGTGGTGCTTTTGATGGTTTAAACAAGATAATCGCATCGCGCAGCGCGGGTCGTTCGGGACTTGGTTTTGGCGCGACAATTACTGATAAAAAAGAACGCGAAGAAAAAGATTATTTGAACGATGTCCAATCGGCAGATTTGGTGCGTTTTGGTATTATCCCAGAATTAATTGGTCGTTTACCAATCGTTACAACTTTGCAACCTTTGGATGAAAAAGCATTGATAAAAATTTTAACAGAACCAAAAAATGCAATTGTAAAACAATATGCTGCAATGTTGGAAATGGATGGTATTAAATTAAATATCACCAAAGATGGTTTATCAGCAATTGCAAAAATGGCAATCGAAAGAAAAACTGGTGCGCGTGGTTTGCGTTCGATATTAGAAAAGATTTTATTAAAACCTATGTTCGAAGCACCAGATAAAAAAGATTTACAAGAAATAGTAATAGATGGTGATGTTGTTAACGGAAAAAAGGAAGCTGTCGAAATATATGCAGAAACAAAAAAAGTTGCATAAATAAAAATTGAAAATAAAAAAAACGGTGAATTTTATTTCACCGTTTTTTATTGTTTGCAATATCCCCAAAGTGCATTTGCACCAGTTATAACATAGAAATTATTTAACAGGTAATCGCCAGTGGTGTCGTGTATTCCATCACTGTTTTTGTCTGTCCATGGAATGTCAACCCATGTCCCAGATTGATTTGAACATTCTGTGGATAATGATGATACTAATTGTGCGCGGACTGTTTTCATAACTTTATCTACGTCCGACAACAAAGATTCAGAAATGGTGTAATCTGTTTTTGATGGACGTGTGCAATTTTGAATCGCATATCTGACAAATTGTTGATAAAGCGACCCGATATAATATTCGCCACAAGAATTATATAAGTCGCTGTTTTGGTTTGATGGTTTCGCTGTTCCGCCAATGCAAATTGCGTTAGCCGGGCATATGCGACATTCTGTCGCAGCGACACTATCATAACAGAACTCGTTGCCTTCGAGGTCGTCGTAGCTTTTTTTGCAGCTATTTTTATTGTATAAATAATATCCTGTATTACAACTGATATACTTTCTTGCGTAATCAACAGAACAATAATTCGTATAAGATGTTATGTTTTGTTGAACACTAACCAATGATATTAATATATCCGTTTTTGAAAATGGGTTTATTGTATTTTTATTACAAGTTTCATTTCGGGCATATCTTGATTCACCTGGTGCATATTTGCGGCATCCGTATGGATATGAATGCGCGGAATCGTTAACAGGAACCGCACAAATGTTTTTTGCAAATGTCACCAATAAATCAGAACACGATTGTTCTATTGTTGCATCAGTGATACCAGACATTGTTGCAAGTAATGTTTGAAGACCTTCTTCGCCACCACCATAAAGATTAGAACATGTATTTAATTTGTCTGCACACATTTCTTCGGACAATTCCAATGTTTGACCAAGGTTAATTTTTTTATCTGTATCCGAAAAGTTTTTTAATTGATCTGATTGTTTTAAATAACATTCGTTTACGACTTGTAAACATTCGTCTTTGACAGTTTTTACACGTGCCTGTTGGGCTTGGTATATTTCAACAATAGATTGACGCATAAATTCATCCCAAACATCGTCTGCAACATCACGACACAAATCAAGAGTTTTTGTAGCAAAATTACGTTTCTTGTTAAGTGCGTTAACAAATGAAGTGTTTTTACTGTTTTTCAAAACATCACCAGACAATGATAATTGATTTTCAATCTGATAAAATTCTGGTGAATATATTGGTTCGCCTGTGGAAATATTTAAATATTTTCCAGAAAAATCAAGACAATGAACATATCCATTACCACATACAGAATCTGCCGTTATATCTTTGCGAACATTTGCAATACAATCATTTATGCTGGATGAATTATGCGCATCATAATTTTCAAGACGTGCATCTTGCATTTTATGACGCGTTGATCGTATGGCCGCATTTGCATTTGTTGTTTTGTTTTTCAAATTATTTTCAAGCAATGAACAATCGTTTTCAATATACATACCATATGCAGAAGCAACCATTTTTAAATCAGATGCAGCACATGTTTGTTCGACCAATTCTGAACATTGGGCATGGACTGCATTAAACAATGCTTCGCCAGTAAGGTTTGCGATATCTGCACCACCGATTAAGTTAGTTGTTGACCAAATTGATTTTATATCACCAGCGATATCCAGTTTGCCTTGGGTAGATAAAGATTGTGATTTAGTATTACTAAGCACGCCAGAAATATTTTTCAATGTATTTGCACTTTCTGATGTGTCTTTCTTGATAGCTTTTTCGCCTTCTGTTGCAGATAACATCGCTTTTACTTCGTTGGATGTTTTTGAAATCATATCAATATTTAAATCTTGGAAATCTTGCAAGTTTTCTGCTGTTTGTGATAAAAGCTTTTCTTGTTTTTGAATATTGTTCAATTTTGAAGAACAAACACACCGACGATATGTTTCGTTTTGTGTAGCACAAAATTGGTCCATACATGTGAAATAAGCATCACGACAAGAATTATAATTTGCACCAAATGTTCTTGTTTTTACACTTGTTGCAGCGCGCGCAATACGTGATGATTGTGTCGTTGCAGAACGAACCGTTTGTTTTTCGCCGCGTGTTGTTACAGTTTTATTTGATGCGGTTCGGGCAGTCGCCTTTCTGGTAACAGTGTTTGATGATGCATTGCGCGAAGTTACAGAACGATTTGAATTAGTATCTGTTTTTTGTCGCGTTGTTGATTGACGACTTGTCGATTGTGTTGCAGAATTTTGCGCGCGCAACGCAGCATTGACACCGTCAACGCACAAAAATAAGCTAAATAAAATAATTAAAAACTTTTTCATTCCTTGCTTT